>JAEZAR010000217.1 GCA_023430425.1 Actinomycetes bacterium
GTCATGCTCAGCAGGTCCAGCGCCGCGTCGAGCTGGTCCTCGGTGACCTCGCCGCGCTCGACGTAGCCGAGGTCCACGACGGCCTCGCGGACCGTGATGCCCCGGGCCACCGCGTGCTTGGCGATCTTCGCCGCCGCCTCGTAGCCGATCACCCGGTTCAGCGGGGTGACGATCGACGGCGAGGACTCCGCGTAGGCCCGCGCGCGGTCGACGTTCGCGGTCGTGCCCGAGACGGCCCGGTCGGCGAGCACGCGGGCGGCGTTCGTCAGGAGCCGCACCGACTCCAGCAGGGCCTGGCCCATGACCGGGATCTGGACGTTGAGCTCGAACGCGCCGCTCGCGCCCGCCCACGCCACCGTGGCGTCGTTGCCGACGACCCGTGAGCACACCATGAGCACCGCCTCCGGGATGACGGGGTTCACCTTGCCCGGCATGATCGACGACCCCGGCTGGAGGTCGGGCAGCGCGATCTCCGCAAGACCCGTGTTCGGCCCCGAGCCCATCCAGCGCAGGTCGTTGCAGATCTTCGTGAGGCTGACCGCGATCGTGCGCAGCGCGCCGGAGAGCTCCACGAGGCCGTCCCGGGCGCCCTGCGCCTCGAAGTGGTTGCGCGCCTCGCGCAGCGGGAGCTCGAGGTCGTCGCGCAGCAGCTCGATCACCTCGGCGGCGAACCGGGGCGGCGTGTTGATCCCCGTGCCGACGGCCGTCCCGCCGAGCGGCACCTCCGTCACGCGCGGCAGCGCCGCGACCAGCCGCTCGACGCCGTACTGCACGGCCGCGGCGTACCCGGAGAACTCCTGACCGAGCGTCACCGGGGTGGCGTCCATGAGGTGCGTCCGGCCGGCCTTGACGACCCCGGCGAACTCGGAGGCCTTCGCCTCGAGCGCGCTCTCCAGGTGCTCCAGCGCCGGGACGAGGTCGCGGACGACGCCGAGGGCGGCGGCCACGTGGACCGACGTCGGGAACACGTCGTTGGACGACTGGGAGGCGTTGACGTGGTCGTTCGGGTGGACGTCGCGGCCCAGGTGCCGGGTCGCCAGCGTCGCCAGGACCTCGTTGGCGTTCATGTTCGACGACGTCCCGGAGCCCGTCTGGTAGACGTCGACCGGGAAGTGCGCGTCGAGCTCGCCCGTGGCCACCTCGTCCGCGGCGGCAGCGATCGCCGCGGCGACGTCGTCGGGCAGGACCCCGAGGCGCGCGTTCGCCAGGGCGGCCGCCTTCTTGATCCGGGCGAGCGCCTCGACGTGACGGCGCTCGAGCCGCGTGCCGGAGATCGGGAAGTTCTCGACGGCGCGCTGGGTCTGGGCGCGGTAGAGGGCGTCGGCGGGCACGAGGACCTCGCCCATCGTGTCGTGCTCGATCCGGAACCCCTCGGGTGCGTCGGTCATGCGCCCATGCTCCCATCCGACGTCGCGCCCTCCGGCAGGCCGCGGCTGACGACGGGCCGGACGCGGCCCTCGGCCAGCGCGTACTCGGCGCCGACGACGGCGCACCGCCCGGCCGCCACGGCCTCCCGCAGGGCGGCCGAGTAGGCGAGCAGCATCTGCACGGTGTGCCGCACGTGCTCGCGGCCGAGCCGCTCCGGGTCGGTGGTGAGCGTGGCCGGCTCCACGGCCCGGTCCGGGTCGTCGTCCGCGCCCGGCTCCGGCAGGTGGACGATGCTCGGCAGGACGCGGTCGACGATCGCCCGCACGAAGCCGTCCGGGAGCTCGCCGGTGCGCAGCGCGTGGGCGGTCGCGCCGACCGCGCCGCAGGAGTCATGGCCGAGCACGAGCACGAGGGGGGCGCCGAGGACGCTCACCCCGAACTCGATCGAGCCGAGCACCGTCGTGTCGAGCACGTGGCCCGCCGTGCGCACCACGAAGAGGTCACCGAGCCCCCGGTCGAAGACGATCTCCGCGGCCACGCGCGAGTCCGAGCAGCCGAGCACGACGGCGAACGGGTGCTGGGCCGTGCTGACCTCGCTGCGGTGCCGGGCGTCCTGAGCGGGGTGCTCCATGGAGCCGTGGACGAACCTGTCGTTGCCGGCCAGGAGCTCGCGCCAGGCATGGGCGGGCGTGCGGTGGGTGGGCATGCCCGACATCCTGACGCACCGGCGCCGCCCGCGCGCCGGGCGTCCCACGGCGTCGGCCCCTGACGTGCGTGGACGCGGTTCCGGTGGCGAGGTCGGCGCTGTCGATGTGCCATAGGCCTAGGTCCGACGAGGGGGTGGACACGTGAGCCGACGACGGTCCCGGCGGGCAGCGGCAGGCGTGCTGGGGTGCGCCCTCGCCGCGGGCACCCTGGCGGCGTGCCAGGGGGAGTCGGGCCCGCCGGTCATCACCTGGTACACCAACCCGGACGCGGGCGGCCAGGCGCGCATCGCACAGGCGTGCACGGACGCCGCCGAGGGGGCCTACGTCATCGAGACCGCCGGTCTGCCCCGCGAGGCCTCGAGCCAGCGTGACCAGCTCGCGCGGCGCCTGGCCGCGCAGGACGGCTCGATCGACCTCATGAGCCTCGACCCGCCCTTCATCCCGGAGTTCGCGAACGCCGGCTTCCTCGCCCCGATGCCGGCCGACCTCGCCGACCGGGTGAGCGAGGGGGTCGTCGAGGGCGCCCTCCAGGGTGCCTCGTGGGAGGGCGAGCTGGTCACCGTGCCGTTCTGGGCGAACACCCAGCTGCTGTGGTACCGGACCTCGGTGGCCGGCGAGGCCGGGCTGGACCCGGCGGCGGCACCCGTCACCTGGGACCAGCTCATCGAGGCGGCCGGCGCGACCGACACCTGGCTCGGCGTGCAGGGCACCCGCGCGGAGTCCCTGACCGTGTGGATCAACGCCCTCGTGGCGTCGGCGGGCGGGCAGGTCATCGAGGACCCGGGCGCGTCCGCGGAGGACGTGCAGATCTCCCTCGACACCGAGGCCGGACGCGAGGCCGCGCGGATCATGTCCGAGATCGGCGGGCAGGGGCTCGGTGGCCCCGGCCTCCCGACGGCCGACGAGAACGCGACGTTCTCGATCTTCCAGGGCGACCGCGGCTCGTTCATGGTCAACTGGCCGTTCGTCTGGCCGGCGATGCAGTCCGCGGTCGAGGCGGGGCAGCTCGACCAGGCGGTGCTCGACGACGTCGGCTGGGCGCTGTACCCGGCGACGGCCGAGGGCCAGGAGGCCCGCCCGCCCTACGGCGGCATCAACCTCGCGGTCGGCGCGTTCTCCGACCACCCCGACCTCGCGTACGAGGCCGCCGAGTGCATCGTCGACCCTGCGCACCAGGCCGAGTACTTCATCAGCGACGGCAACCCGCCCTCCAACGGCGCGGCCTACGACGACCCCGCCGTCCAGGAGGCGTTCCCGATGGCGGACCTCATCCGGGCCTCGCTCGAGCAGGCCGCGCCCCGCCCGCAGACGCCCTACTACAACGAGGTCTCGGGCGGGCTCCAGCAGACCTGGCACCCGCCGTCGGCCATCGACCCGGAGAGCACGCCCGGCCGCGCCGGTGAGTTCATCACCGCCGTCCTGAGGGGGGAGCAGCTCCTGTGAGCAGCGCGACAGCACCCACGAAGGGCAGCCGCACGGCCCAGCCGACCCGGCAGGGCCGCTCCGGGCGACGCCCCGGCCGGCCGGCCGCCTCCGACCGCACCCGGGCGGAGGGGCGCCTCGGCTGGCTGCTCGCGGGCCCGGCCTTCGTCGTCATGCTCGCCGTGACCGCGTACCCGATCCTCCAGGCCGTGTACGAGTCCCTCTTCAGCTTCCGGCTCACGGCGCCCGACGAGCGGCGCTTCGTCGGCCTGGGCAACTACGCGGTCGTGCTGAGCGATCCCGTCTGGTGGCGGGACCTGGGCGTGACCGTGCTGATCACGGTCGTGACGGTGGTCGTGGAGCTGGTGCTCGGCTTCGCCCTGGCGCTGGTCATGCACCGCGCGATCCGGAGCCTGCGAGGGGTGCTGCGCACGGCGATCCTGGTCCCGTACGGGATCATCACGGTCGTCTCGGCGTTCGCGTGGTTCTACGCGTTCGACATCAACAGCGGGTTCGTCAACTCGTGGTTCGACTGGGTGCCCGGGATCGACGCCGACCTCAACTGGTTCGCCGGCACGGGGACCAGCCTGACGGTGATCATCCTGTCCGAGATCTGGAAGACGACGCCGTTCATCTCCCTGCTCCTCCTCGCCGGGCTCGCGCAGGTGCCCACCGAGCTCGAGGAGGCGGCGAAGGTCGACGGCGCGACGTGGTGGCAGGTCCTGCGCCGCGTCATCGTCCCGAACATGAAGGCGGCCATCATGGTCGCGGTCCTGTTCCGGGCCCTGGACGCGTTCCGGATCTTCGACAACGTCTTCATCATGACCGCGGGCGCGAACAACACCGAGGTCCTGTCGCTGCTCGCCTACCGGCAGTCCATCCAGCGCCTGGAGATCGGCCTGGGCTCGGCGATCTCCGTGCTCCTCTTCCTGTGCGTCGTCGGCATCGCGTGGGGGGCGATCAAGGTGTTCAAGGTGGACCTCGCCGGCGCGCGGGGCGAGCGATGAGGGCCCGGGCGGGGAAGGGGGTGGCGTCGTGGGTGCGCTGACGAGGCGGCAGAAGGCGTGGTGGGCCGTCATCACGGTGCTGGTGCTGGTCTACGCGCTGTTCCCCGTGGCGGCGATCTTCGTCACGAGCTTCAAGCTGCCGAGCGACCTGAACTCGGGGCGGTTCCTGCCCGCGCAGTGGTCGTGGACGAACTACGAGCAGATCCTCGTCGGCAACGCCCAGGAGCTGTTCCTGTCGGCGCTGCGCAACTCGGTCGGCATCTCGCTCATCGCGACGGTGATCGCCGTGGTGCTGGCCACGTTCGCGGCCTACGCGATCGCGCGCCTCGACTTCCGGGGCAAGCGGCTCATCCTCACGACGGCGCTGGCCGTCTCGATCTTCCCGGTCATCTCCATCGTCACGCCGCTGTTCAACGTGTGGCGCGCCGTGGGGCTGTACGACACCTGGGCCGGCCTGATCATCCCCTACCTGTCCCTGACGCTGCCGATCTCCATCTGGACGCTGGCCGCGTTCTTCCGCCAGATCCCGTGGGAGCTCGAGCAGGCGGCCCAGGTCGACGGCGCGACGGCATGGCAGGCGTTCCGCAAGGCGATCGTCCCGCTCGCCGCCCCCGGCGTCTTCACCACCGCCCTCATCGCCTTCTTCATCGCCTGGAACGACTTCGTCTACGGCATCTCGCTCACGTCGACGGAGCGGGCCCGTCCCGTCCCGGCCGCGCTCGCGTTCTTCACGGGGGCGTCCCAGTTCGAGGAGCCCACGGGCTCCATCTCGGCGGCGGCGGTCATCGTGACCATCCCCGTCGTCGTGCTCGTCCTGCTCTTCCAGCGCCAGATCGTCGCAGGCCTCACCCAGGGGGCCGTGAAGGGCTGACGGCGCGCCCGACCCGACCGACGCACCGACACCGACCGACCCGACAGGCACCGCAGACCCGACACCGCAGACCCCGCCTACCAGCACCGAGGAGACTGACCATGGCCTCGATAGTCCTCCGGGACGTCGTCAAGGAGTACGGCGACGGCTTCCTCGCGGTCAAGGGCGTGAGCCTGGACATCAAGGACGGGGAGTTCGTCATCCTCGTCGGCCCGTCAGGGTGCGGGAAGTCGACGGTCCTGCGGATGATCGTGGGGCTGGAGGACATCACCTCCGGCGACCTCGAGATCGACGGGACCCGCGTCAACGACAAGGCACCCCGCGACCGCAACCTCGCCATGGTGTTCCAGAACTACGCGCTGTACCCGCACCTGACGGTGTTCGAGAACATCGCGTTCCCGATGCGGCTGACCAAGGGGAGGTTCAGCGAGGAGGAGATCCGCGCGAAGGTCACCCGGGCCGCCGAGCGCCTGGAGCTCACCGAGCACCTCGAGCGCAAGCCCGGCAACCTCTCCGGCGGGCAGCGCCAGCGCGTCGCGATGGGCCGGGCGATCGTCCGGGAGGCGGACGCGTTCCTCTTCGACGAGCCGCTGTCGAACCTGGACGCGAAGCTCCGCGGCCAGATGCGCACGGAGATCGCCCGCCTGCAGCGCAGGCTGGGGACGACGACCGTCTACGTCACGCACGACCAGACCGAAGCGATGACGCTCGGCGACCGCGTGGCCGTGCTGCGCAAGGGCGAGCTCCAGCAGGTGGCCTCCCCGCGCGCGCTCTACGAGCAGCCGGCGAACCTGTTCGTCGCGGGGTTCATCGGGTCGCCGCCCATGAACTTCCTGCCCGGGCGGGTCGACGGCGACGTGCTGCACCTCCCGCTGGTCGACGTCCCCATGGACGACCGGCTGCGCGCCGCGGTGGGCGACCGAGGGCTCGTCATCGTCGGCATCCGGCCCGAGCACGTCGAGGACGCGACGCTGCTGGAGCAGCACAAGGCCGACACCGGCGTGCGCTTCGAGACCGACGTGGATGTCACGGAGTGGCTCGGCGCGGAGCTCTACGCGTACATCCCGTTCGAGACCGAGCCGGAGGTGGCCGCCACGCTGGAGGAGCTGGACCGCGACCTCGACGGCGAGGGGATGCGCTCGCAGGTGGTCGTGGCGCTGAGCGCGGAGTCCCGGGTGCGGGACGGGGACCGGGCCGAGCTGTGGTTCGACCCTGCGCGGATGCTCGTCTTCGACCCGGAGTCCGGGGCGAACCTCACGCGCGACGACGACGTCGCCCGCCGGATCGACGAGCGGAACGAGCAGGTGCGTCGCACCTCGCTCGAGCGGGCCCAGCAGCGCGACCGGGACCGCGGGGGCGAGCAGGCCCGGGAGGCCGTGGGGGGCGAGCGGACGGCGTCGTGACCGGCCGCGGCCTCAGACGCCCATGAGGCCGATGACGAGGCTCATCACGAGCACGGTCACGAGCTCGTGGGCGAGGTTCAGCGCGGTCAGGCCCGCGGGGCGGCCCTCGAACGCGTCGTGCGTGACCATCCGCGCCGCCGTGAACCCGGCCCACAGCAGGACGCCAGTGACGAGCGCGTCCACGAGGAAGGTCCCGTCGTAGTACTCGTGGGCGATGCTGGTGGCGCCGGCGAGCACCCATGCGGTCACGAAGCTGACCACCACCGTCACGAGGATCGGCCAGATCCCGCGGCGCGCGGCCGCCTCCGGGTCCACGCGCGCCACGCGCCCCCAGTAGGTGCCGAAGACCTTCGGGGTGTACCAGACCGACCCGACGACGAGGGTCGAGAGCGTGGCCAGGACCACTGCCCAGATGTTGACCTCGGGGACCATGACGCCTCCTTCGGACGGCGCACGCAGCGGCGGTCGCCACTGTGTGGGCGACATCGTGCCGCCCGGGAGCGGCGCGGTCGAGAGCCGCCTATGCGCCGCGCGCGTGCAGCTCGGCCGCCGTGGGCGGGTCCGCGCCAGGCCGGGAGACGGTGATCGCCGCCGCGAGGGCGCAGCGCTCGAGCACGGGCCGCAGCGCCGCGACGGTCGCGGTGCGCAGGGCGGGCCGCCGGTCGGGACCGATGAGGCCGGCGCTCCACAACCCGTCCAGCAGGGCCGCCATGAAGGCGTCCCCGGCCCCCACCGTGTCCGCCACGGCGACGGGCACGGCGGCCACCTCGACCCGGAGCCCGTCGGCGCCGAGCGCGAGCGCACCCTCGGCCCCGCGGGTGACGACGACGAGCGCGGGCCCGGCGTGCGACCAGACCTCGGCCAGCCCGATCGGGTCCTCCGGTGCGAGCCACGCCAGGTCGTCCTCGCTCACCTTCACCACGTCGGCCAGCTCGACGACGCGCTCGACGAGCGGACGGGTCAGCTCGGGCGGGGGCATGAGGGAGGGACGCAGGTTGGGGTCGTAGGTGAGCGTCGCCGAGTCGCGGTGCGCCTGCAGGATCCGGACGACGTCCGACGCGCCCGGCTCGACGACGGCCGCGATGGACCCCGTGTGCACCGCGACCGGGGGGCCGGGCGGGGAGGCCCAGCGCTCGGGCACGCGCCAGGTGACGTCGAAGTCGTAGGTCGCGCCGCCGTCCGGGTCCAGGTGCGCAGTGGCGACCGATGTGCGCTCCGCGCCGTCCGAGCCCGGCACCATCGCGGCGCCGGACGCGGCGAGGTGCTCGGCGATCCGCCGGCCACGGTCGTCCACGCCCACCCACGTCAGCAGGTCCGCGCCGCGGCCGAGCCGCGCCAGGCCGAGCGCGACGTTGGCCGGGCTGCCCCCCGGGTGCTCCGTGGTCGAGCCGTCCGCCCGCCGCACCACGTCGACCAGCGCCTCGCCGATGACGAGCACGCGGCCCTCGCCCGCCGCCACGGCGACGTCGGGCGAGCCCTCCACCGCGGGGTCGAGCTCGCGCTCGAGGACCTCGACGGAGGGCTCGGGCGGAGCCGGGACGGCCGTGGGCTCGGGTGTCGGCG
>JAEZAR010000452.1 GCA_023430425.1 Actinomycetes bacterium
GGTGGGCCGTCGGCTCCGGCCGGCCCGCCCTCACTCCTCGTCGGCGGGGTCGGTCCAGCGTCCGGCCTCGCGCTCGGTCCACAGCTCGTCCCGGGCGGCCGCCTTCGCGTCCATGCGCTCGTGGTGCTCCCGACGCCGCTCGGCGCGGCTCGCCCGTCCGCCCTCCTCCAGACGCGGGTCGGTCCCACGGCTGCCGAGCAGCTCGGCGCCCGCCATGAGGGTGGGCTCCCAGTCGAAGACGACCGCCTGCGGCCCGTCGCCGATGACGACCTCGGCCCCGGGGACGGCGCCGGCGCCGAAGAGCGCCTCCTCGACGCCCAGCCGGGCGAGCCGGTCGGCGAGGAACCCCACGGCCTCGTCGTTGCTGAAGTCCGTCTGGCGCACCCAGCGTTCCGGCTTGCCGCCGAGCACCTGGAACCACGTGCGCCCGCCGTCCTCGCGCCTGGTGACGGTGAACGGCACGGCGTCGACCGCGCGCGGGCGCAGCACGACGCGCTCGGGCGCCGGCGGCGGGGCGGCGGCCCGCGCCTGCTCCACCAGCCGCGCGAGCGCGAACGAGAGGGGGCGCAGGCCCTCGTGGCTCGCGGCGGAGATCTCGAACACCTCGAGCCCACGCTCCTCGAGCTCCGGCCGGACGAGCTCGGCGAGCTCGCGCGCCTCCGGGACGTCCACCTTGTTGAGCACGACGACGCGGGGGCGCTCGGTCAGCGGCACCTGGGCGCCGGTGACCTCCAGGTCCCCCGCGTACGCCGCCAGCTCGCCCTCGATGACCTCCAGGTCGCTGACCGGGTCGCGGCCGGGCTCGAGGGTCGCGCAGTCGAGCACGTGCACGAGCACCGCGCACCGCTCGACGTGCCGGAGGAACTCCAGCCCGAGCCCCTTGCCCTCGCTCGCGCCCGGGATGAGGCCCGGCACATCGGCGACGGTGAAGCGGGCCTCCCCCGCCTGCACGACGCCGAGGTTCGGCACCAGGGTGGTGAACGGGTAGTCGGCGATCTTCGGGCGTGCCGCCGACATCGCGGCGACGAGGCTGGACTTGCCGGCGCTGGGGAAGCCGACGAGCGCGACGTCGGCGATCGTCTTGATCTCCAGCACCACGTCGCGGCTCTCCCCGGGCTCGCCGAGGAGCGCGAAGCCCGGTGCCTTGCGCCGCTGCGAGGCGAGGGCCGCGTTCCCGAGGCCGCCGCGGCCGCCGGCCGCGATGACGAACCGGGTGCCGGCACCCACGAGGTCGGCGAGCACCTCGCCGTCGAGCGTCTTGACGACCGTCCCGTCCGGGACCCGCAGCACGACGTCGCCCCCGGTGGCGCCGTTGCGGTCGTCGCCCATGCCGGCGGTACCGGACCTGGCCCGGCGGTGCGGTGCGTGCTGCAGGTCGAGCAGCGTGGTGACCTGGGGGTCGACCTCGAGCACGACGTCGCCGCCGTCGCCTCCGTTGCCCCCGTCGGGCCCGGCCAGCGGCTTGAACTTCTCGCGCCGGATCGACGCGCAGCCGTTCCCCCCGTCACCACCCGTGGCGTGCAGCACGACCCTGTCGACGAACGTCGTCACCGCCCACCTCCGTCCGATCCGGCGCCGGGGTCCGTCCCCAGGGTGCCTCCGACAACGCGAAGGGGCGCACCGAGCGGTGCGCCCCTTCGTCGAGCATGTGCCTCAGGCGTTCGTGGTCTCCACGTCGACGACCTTGCGCCCGCGCCGCACGCCGAACCGCACGGCGCCGTCGGTGAGCGCGAAGAGCGTGTCGTCGCCGCCCCGGCCCACGTTGACGCCCGGGTGGAAGTGCGTGCCGCGCTGGCGCACGATGATCTCGCCGGCGTTGACCACCTGACCGCCGAAGCGCTTGACGCCGAGGCGCTGCGCGTTCGAGTCGCGGCCGTTCCGCGAGGAGCTGGCGCCCTTCTTGTGTGCCATGGGGGTGTCCTTCGTGTCGTCCGGGGAGCGGGCCGGGAGGCGCCGGCTCAGGCGATGCTGGTGACCTTGAGCCGCGTCAGCTGCTGGCGGTGGCCCTGGCGCTTGCGGTAGCCGGTCTTGTTCTTGAACTTCTGGATGACGATCTTGGGGCCCCGCTCGTCGCGCACGACCTCGGCGGTGACGGTCACCTTGGCGAGCGCCTTCGCGTCCGAGGTCACCGTGTCGCCGTCGACGAGCAGGAGGGCGGGCAGCTGCACGGTGGAGCCCGCGCCACCGGAGAGCCGGTCCACGACGACGACGTCGCCGACGGACACCTTCTCCTGACGGCCACCGGCCTTGACGATCGCGTACACCACGTTGCCGCTCATCTCTGCTCGAAAGTCACTGTCAGCTCTTGGGCGCCCGCGCACACGACCGTCGGAGGTGACGAGGGGGGCGGGGCAGCGCCGAACCGGCGCGAGACGCGCCGACGTTCCAGGGTACGGAGTGCGCGGGCGTCGGTCAAACCTCGCCGGGCGCCCCCGCCGCGTCGCCGTCCTCCTCGGGTCGCGAGGTCCCGGCCGCCGGCGTCTCGACGGCCTCGACGCTGGCGATCGCATCATGCAGGTCGGCCTCCGGCGCCGCCCCGGGCGCCGGCTCGGACGCCGGGCCGCCGTCGGCGGGGCCGTCCGTCGAGCCGTCCGTCGAGCCGTCCGTCGGGCCGTCCGTCGAGCCGTCCGTCGAGCCGTCCGTCGGGCCGTCCGTCGAGCCG
>JAEZAR010000263.1 GCA_023430425.1 Actinomycetes bacterium
GTCACCGAACGCGTCCACATCGTCAACGTCACCGGACCATCAGAACCCTGCCCACCACCACCCCCACCATCACCCTCACCCTCACCATCACCCTCACCACCACCACTGCACCCCGCCACCAACGCGACAGCCCCGACGGCTGCCAGCACGCGGACGCTCCTTCGGGTCCAGACGCTCATCGCTCACTCCCACCCATGGTTGGCGCGCCCCCGGCCGGGGGCGCCTCGAATGCTGCGAAGACGGCGGCGAGGTCGTCGCTGCCACGGCCGGCGGCGCTGGCGCGCTCGTACAGGGCGGCCAGCGCGTCGAGCAGCGCCGTCTCGACGGGCAGCCCGTCGGCGGCCGCGCGCGCGAGCCGGACGTCCTTCAGCCCGGCGTCGAGCTTGAACGAGGTCGAGTAGGCGCCGGAGACCATCTGCCCACCCTTGATCCGGGCGTACGGCGTGTCCGACTGCCCGCCGTCGATGGCCTGGAAGAAGAGGTCCGGGTCCAGGCCGAAGGCGCGGGCGAGCGCCACGGACTGCGCGACGGCGGCCGTCAGCGAGGTGATCCAGGCGTTGCACACGAGCTTGAGCGCGCTGGCCTGACCCACCTCGGGACCGACGTGGATCGTCTTGCGACCGATCGCGTCGAGCACCGGCCGGACGGTGTCCACGTGCTCCGGGGGGCCGGCGACGAGCAGCACGAGGGTGCCGTCGTCGGCGAGCTTCTTGCCGCCCATGAGCTGGACCTCGAGCACGGGCACGCCCCGCGCCTCCGCGAGGTCCGCGACCCGCCGCGCCCCGTCGGTCCCGATGGTGCTGGCCTGCAGCCACACGGCGGTCGACGGGAGCTCCGCCCGCTCGGCCACCTCGAGGACCGAGTCGGCGTCGAAGAGGGTGGTGATCACGGCGTCGGCCTCCCGGACGGCCGTGGCGACGTCGGCCTCGGGGACGGCGCCCGCGTCGCGCAGCGCCTCGGCGCGCGAGCCGTCGCGGTTCCACACGACGACCTCGTGCCCCGCCCGCAGCAGGCAGGCCGCCAGCCCCGACCCCATCAGCCCGGTACCCAGAACCGTGACGCGCATGCGGCGCTCCTCCTCATGTCGACCTCGATACAGCCACGCTAGACATCCGGACCGAATTGGTCAACCAGTTGACAGGTTGACCGATCCGGATGTTCCCTGACCGGTGTGACGGATGAGGTGAGGAGCAGGGGGATGCTCGACGGCATCGACCACGTGGGGATCGTCGTGCGCAGCGCCGACGAGGCGCTCGGGTACTGGCGTGACACCCTGGGGCTCGAGGTCACCGGGGACGAGGTGGCGGACGACCCCGGGGTGCGGCTCGTCTACCTCGGCCGGGGCACGACGTCGATCCAGCTCGTGGAGCCCGTGCACCCGTCGTCGGCGCTGCACGCCTGGCTGGCCGAGCGCGGCGAGGGGCTGCACCACGTCTGCTTCCTCACCGACGACCTCGAGGCGTTCGCCGCGGGCGTCCCCGGCGGGACCGGGCCCCTGTTCCGCGCGGGCCGACGGCGGCGCGCGTGCTTCCTCAAGGAGGAGCCCGGCGGCGTCGTCGTCGAGGTGACCGAGAGGGGGCCGTCATCCTGACGCGCAAGGTCGTGGTCCTCGACGACGACCCCACCGGCAGCCAGGAGGCCACCGGCGTCCCGGTGCTCCTCTCGCACGACGGCGCCGCGCTGGTCACGGCCCTCGACCGGCACGACACGGTGTACGTCATCACCAACTCCCGCGCGCTGACCGAGGACGCCGCCACGGACCTGTACCGGCGCCTCGACGCGCACGTCCAGGCGGTCGCGCGCCGGCTCGACCGGCCGGTCGACGTCGTGCTGCGCGGGGACTCCACGCTGCGCGGCCACGTGTTCGCGGAGTCGGACGTGTTCGCCCGGCCGGGGTCCACGCTGGTGCTCTGCCCGGCCTTCCCGTCCGGCGGGCGGCGCACCGTGGGCGGGGTGCACGAGGTGCGGATCGACGGGCGGTGGGTCAACGCGGCCGACACGGAGTTCGCCCGGGACCCGGTGTTCGGCTTCCGCGCTCGTGACATGCGCGCCTACGTCGCGGAGCGCTCCGGCCGCCCGGCTGTCGTCGCCGACGCGACCACCCTGCGGGCGGCGGTCGCCGCGGCCGGCCCCGCCGTCGTCGTCGTGGACGCGCGCACGGACGCCGAGCTGCACGCCGTGGCCGACGCCCTGCGCGACCTGGCCGCGAGCGGGGTGCCGCACGTCGTGCGGTGCGCGGCGCCGCTGGCGGCGATCCTGGGGGGCGTCAAGAGCGACGGCCTCGTCGACCCGCCGACGGTGGACGGGCCGCTCCTCGTCGTGACCGGGTCCCACACGGCGGCGTCGTCCGAGCAGCTCGCCCGGCTGGCCGCCCGGTACGGCGACCCGGTCACCCTCCCGACGTCCGCCGCGATGACCGACCCGGCGACGGCGGCCGGGCGGGCCGCCGACGTGCTCCGCGCGCGGTTCGCGCGGCAGCAGGTCGCGATCCTCGCCACGGAGCGCGTCCGCAGCGCCGAGCACGCGACCCTGGCGCACGGCGCCCAGGTGATGGCCGCGGTGACCGCGACCGTCCGCGGCGTCGCGCCGATGCTCGCCGGCGTCGTGGCGAAGGGCGGCATCACGTCGTTCGAGGTCGCCCACCACGGCCTCGGGCTGGAGGCCGCGTGGGTCGTCGGGCAGCTCGCGGTGGGCGTCTCGCTGTGGCGCGCGAGGCCGGCGGACCGCGAGATCCCGTACGTCGTCGTCCCCGGCAATGTCGGGGCCGCTGATACGATGCTGCGGCTCGTCCAGGGGTTGGACGGGTCGCTGACCAGGGTCGACGTCGACGAAGGCGATGCTTCAGGCAGGCGGTGAGATGTCGGGCGACGTGCGCACGGAGCGCGACTTCGGCCCGATCGCCCGCGAGTCCGTCGTGAGCGAGGTGGCCCGCCGCCTCCTCGACTACCTCACCAGCGGCGCGATCCAGCCGGGCGGACGCCTGCCGTCCGAGCGGCAGCTCGCCACGTCGCTCCACGTCGGCCGGTCCACGATCCGCGAGGCCCTCGCCGCGCTGGACCTGCTCGGGATCGTCAAGATCCGGCCCGGGTCGGGCAGCTACCTCGTGGACAACCACTCCGACCTGCTGCCGCAGACGATCACCTGGGGCCTGCTCCTCGGCCAGGCGCGGACGCTGGAGATGGTCGAGGCCCGGCACTTCCTCGAGGCCGTCTGCGCGCGGCTCGCCGCCGAGCGGGCCACCCCTGAGGACGTCGACCGGCTGGCGGGCCACCTGGCGGCGATGCGCGCCAACGCCCGGGACATCGCCCGCTTCGTCGACGCCGACGTCGCCTTCCACCTCGAGACGGCGTCGATCGCCCGCAACTCCGTCCTCAGCGAGATGCTCGCGAGCATCCGCTCGCTGCTGCGGGTCTGGGTGGAGCGCGCCGTGCGCACCGAGGGGTCGACGCTCAGCACCCTCGACGAGCACACCCGCGTCTTCGAGGCGATCCGCGCCGGCGACCCGGACGCGGCCGAGCGGGCGATGCACGCCCACATGGACTCCGCGAGCAGCCGGCTCCGCGAGTCCATCGCCCGCGAGCTGCCCGCGCCGTCCTGAGCCGGGGGCACGTCGGGCGTCGGGGAGACTGGACGCATGAGCACCCGACGCCCGACCCGCTGGGAGGACCGCGTCGCGGCCGACCCGAACCACTCGCACTGGTACGTCGAGCGGTTCCGCCGGATGGCGGCCGACGGCGCCGACCTCGCCGGCGAGGCCCGGCTCGTCGACGCGATGGTCCCCCGCGGCGCGCGGATCCTGGACGCGGGCTGCGGTCCGGGCCGGGTCGGCGCCGAGCTGCACGCGCGCGGTCACCACGTCGTCGGCGTCGACGTCGACCCGGTCCTCGTCGAGGCCGCCCGCGCGGACCACCCCGGCCCGGACTGGCGGGTCGGCGACCTGGCGAGCCTCGACCTGCTCGCGGAGGAGGTCCCGCCCTTCGACCTCGTCCTCTGCGCGGGCAACGTCATGACGTTCCTCGCCGAGGGGACCGAGGTGGACGTGCTGCGGCGGATGGGGGCGCACCTGGTCCCCGGCGGCCGGGTCGTCGTCGGCTTCGGCGCGGGGCGCGGCTACCCGTTCGAGCAGTTCCTCGCCGACGCGCGGGAGGCCGGCCTGGCGCTCGACGTCGCACTGGCCACCTGGGACCTGCGCCCGTTCACGCCCGACTCCGACTTCCTCGTCGCGGTGCTGCGCCGCGACTGACCGGCCCGCGCGGCCGGGCGTCAGCCGCCGACGGCGCGCCGCTCCTCGACCGCGCGGGTGACCTCGGGGTCGCCCAGCGCCGCGAGCCAGTCCAGCAGCGCCGGGTAGGCCGCCGGGTGGCGTGCGA
>JAEZAR010000337.1 GCA_023430425.1 Actinomycetes bacterium
CCCCCGCGGTCGGTGCCCCGGGCTCGCGCCCGGCGCCGTCGGTGCGGGGGTCGGGTCCGTCATGCGTGCCCTCCGTCCCAGCCGAGGGCCACGAGGGCCGCGTCGTCGACGAGGTTGCCACCGTGCCGGCGGGTCACGGTCTCCAGGACCCGGTCGACGACGCCGCCGTCCGCCGGCCCGCGCGCGAGCGCCTGCTCGACGACCTCCCGCAGCCCGTCCTCCCCGAGGCGGTGGCGGCCGCCGTCGACGGTCGCCTCCGCGAGCCCGTCGGTGTACAGGACGACGCGCCACGCCTCGGCGAGGTCGACGCGGGCCGCGCGCCACTCCCCCTGCACCGGGATGCCGAGCGCCCGCCCGCGGCTGCCGGTCGGCAGGGCGACGACGGGCGGCCCCGCGAGGAACGGGGCCGGGTGCCCGCACAGGTACAGGTCGAGCGAGCGGCGATCCTTCGCCACCTCCACCATGACGAGGGTGGCGAAGGTCTCGGGACGCTCGCGCTCGGTGACCAGCACCCGCTCCACCACGTCCAGGACGCGCGTCGAGGGCAGATCCGCCAGGACTCCCGTGCGCCATGCGGTCCGGAGCGTGGCGCCGAGCGCTGCCTCGTCGGGCCCGTGCCCCGCCACGTCGCCCACGACGGCGACCACGGCGCCGTCGTCGCGCTCGACGACGTCGTAGAAGTCGCCACCGAGGAGACCGTCCCGGCCCGCCCGGTAGCCGACGAGCACCTCGAGCCCCGTGCTGCTCACCGCCGGGCGCGGCAGGAGCGCGCGCTCGAGCCGGGCGGTCTCGTACTGGCGCAGCTCGGCGCGGTAGAGCTCGCGCTCCTGGGCCTCGGTGCGGCGACGCTCGATCGCGTACCGCACGGACCTGGCCAGGAGCTCGGGGTCGACCTCGCCCTTGACGAGGTAGTCCTGGGCGCCCGCCGCGACGGCCCGCAGCCCCTGGCCCGTGCCCGCCAGACCCGTGAGGACGATGACGGCGGGCACCCGTGGAGCCCGCAGCAGGGTCTCCAGAGCCTCCAGCCCCGTCACGCCCGGAAGCCCGAGGTCGAGCAGGACGCAGTCGACGTGCAGGCGGCCCCGCGCCTCGTCCAGGGTCCTGGCCCGCTGCAGGTCCACGGCGACGCCGCTGTCCGCGAAGAGCTCCTCCACGATCAGCGCGTCCCCGTCGTCGTCCTCGACGAGCAGCACGGAGAGCCGACCCGGGTGGGCCTCGTGGTAGGGCACGCTCACACCTTTCGCCGCTGCGGGGCTGATCTTAGGGTGCGCTCTCCCGGGCCGCGCGCCGACGTCGGACGTCCACGTGCCAGGCATCGGCCACCCCGCGGGCGCCGCTGGCGGATAATGGACGGCCGGTCGCGCGGGCGACGGGGGAAGGGACCGGGGTGAGGGCCGAACACCTGCACGAGGAGCAGACAGCTGTCGACCGGCGCTACGCCCGGCTCGACGCGCTCCGCGCCCAGACCGCCGAGCGTCTGCGGCGGACCCGCCGCAGCGGCCCGTCCGGGTCGCCCCAGAACCGCTCGGAGCGCGACGCATTCGCGACGCTGTACGAGGACCGCCTCGCCCAGCTCGACGCCGTCGAGCAGCGCCTGACCTTCGGCCGGCTCGACCTCGAGGACGGCACCACGCACTACGTGGGGCGGATCGGCCTCACCGACGACGACCACACGGTGCTCCTGACCGACTGGCGGGCGCCCGCGGCCCAGCCGTTCTACCGCGCCACGGCGGCCCGGCCCGACGGCGTCGTGCGGCGCCGCCACCTCGTCACCCGCGGGCGGGAGGTGACGGGGGTCGAGGACGAGGTGCTCGACCTGGACGCCCTCGCCACCGGGGGCGCCGACCTCACGACGCTCTCCGGCGAGGGCGCCCTGCTCGCGGCGCTCGCGGCCGGCCGGACCGGCCGGATGGGCGACATCGTCGCGACCATCCAGGCCGAGCAGGACGCGGTCATCCGCGCCGACCTGGCGGGCGCCCTCGTCGTCCAGGGCGGCCCCGGCACCGGCAAGACCGCCGTCGCGCTGCACCGGGCCGCGTACCTGCTGTACGCCCACCGTCGGACGCTCGAGCGCTCGGGCGTGCTGCTCGTGGGCCCGAGCCGCGTGTTCCTGCGCTACATCGACCAGGTGCTGCCGTCCCTCGGGGAGACCGGTGTCGTCACGGCGACGCTCGCGGAGCTCTTCCCGGGTGTGGTCGCGGACGGCACCGAGCCCGACGAGGTCGCGGAGGTCAAGGGCCGGCTGGTGTGGCCACGCGTGCTCGCGCGTGCCGTCCGCCAGCGCCAGGGCCTGGTCGCCGGCCCGCGGGAGGTGACGCTGGACGGGCGCACGCTCCGCCTCGACCCGCGGGACGTGGCCGACGCCGCGGCCCGGGCGCGCCGCGGCGGGCAGCCCCACAACCTCGCCCGGGCGGCGTTCGTCCGCGACATGCTCGGCCGGCTCGCCGAGCAGTACGCGGCCCAGCTCGCCTTCCCGCTGCCGCCCGAGGACCGCGCGGAGCTGCTCGAGGAGCTCCGTACGACGCGTGAGGTCCGCGTCGCGCTCAACCTCGCCTGGTTGCCGCTCACCCCCCAGCGCCTGCTCACGTCGCTGTGGACGCACCCCGAGCGGCTCGCCGCCGCCGCCCCGGAGCTGACCCCGGCGGAGCGCGCCCTCCTCGCACGGCCCGCGGACGCACCGTGGACGCCCGCCGACGTCCCGCTGCTCGACGAGGCGGCCGAGCTCCTCGGGGAGGACGACCAGGCCGAGCGTGCGCAGGCGGCGCAGGACGCCCGGCGTCGGGCGGCCGAGGTCGAGTACGCCCGCCAGGTCCTCACCAGCTCGGGTGCCGGCGGTCTCGTGAGCGCGGAGCTGCTCGCCGACCGCTTCGCCGCGGGCGGCCCGAGCCTGACGACCGCCGAGCGAGCCGCTGCGGACCGCCGCTGGACCTACGGCCACGTGATCGTCGACGAGGCCCAGGAGCTGTCGGCGATGGCCTGGCGGATGCTCGTGCGCCGCGTCCCGACGCGGTCCATGACGATCGCCGGCGACCTCGCCCAGACGTCCTCCGCGGCGGGGGCGCGGTCCTGGGCGGACGCGCTCACCCCCGCCCTCGGTGCGTCGTGGCGCGTCGCCGAGCTCACCGTCAACTACCGCACCCCCGCGGCCGTGGCCCGGGCCGCCCAGGAGGTGGCCGCCGCCGCGGACCTGCCGACGAG
>JAEZAR010000372.1 GCA_023430425.1 Actinomycetes bacterium
AGGCGGAGCGGCGCGCGGCCGAGCTGGTGAGCGCCGACGCCGTCGTCGTCGGCGCGCGCGAGGAGGCCGCCCGCGTGGTCGCCGAGGCCACCGGGACGGCCGAGCGCCTGCGGCGTGAGGCGGACGACTACTGCGACCGCCGGCTGGCGGAGTTCGAGATCGACCTCGGTCGCGTGCTGGCCCAGGTGCAGGCCGGCCGGGCCAAGCTGGCGGGGCGCCTCGGGGACTGATCGGGCGCCGGTCCGCCGCGCGACGGTCCACCCGGGCACGGTTGGGAGCCGGTGCCGGGCGTGCCGTACGATGGGCGGCTGGTCCTGCCGCTCATGGCGTGGACCGAGACCCCTCGACACCAGGACTGACGCTGTGGAGCGCCCGACGCCTTCCCCGTTCGTGCTCGACGTGCACGACCTCGACCGCCGACCGGGGACCATGCGGCGGCTGCAGCGCTCCGTCCCGGCACCGGAGGGCCTCGGTACCGTCGTGATCGGCGTCCCCCCCGGCAGCGACCTCGACCTCGACCTGAGGCTCGAGGCCGTGATGGAGGGGATCCTCGTCTCCGGTACCGTCCGGGGGCGGGCCGTCGGGGAGTGCGTGCGCTGCCTGGAGGAGGTCGTCGAGGACGTCGACGCCGAGATCCAGGAGCTCTACCTCTACCCCGAGCGGGCCCGGGCCGCGCTCGAGGAGGGCGCGGACGAGGAGGACGTCCAGGTGCTCGAGGGCGACCACGTCGACGTCGAGCCGGCGGTCCGGGACGCGGTCGTACCCACGCTGTCGTTCCGCCCGCTGTGCTCGCCCGACTGCCTCGGCCTGTGCCCCGACTGCGGGGTGCGGCTCGAGGACGCCGGCGAGGACCACACGCATGAGACTGTTGACCCCCGGTGGGCTGCCCTCGGCCGGGTCCTCGACGAGAAGGAGAGCTGACCGTGGCTGTTCCCAAGCGGCGGATGTCCCGCGCCAACACCCGGGCCCGCCGGTCGCAGTGGAAGGCGTCGGCCACGACGCTGACCCCGTGCCCGCGCTGCAAGGCCCCGCGCATGCCCCACGCGGCGTGCCCGGCCTGCGGTGCCTACAACGGCCGCCAGTACACCGAGGCGGTGCGGTCGGAGCACGAGGCGCGCTGACGTCGCCGGGTCGATGACCCAGCCTGCCGAGCGCCTCCTCACCGAGCTCGGGGTCCAGCTGGACCCCGAGCTCCTCGTGCTGGCGCTGACCCACCGGTCGTTCGCCCACGAGGCCGGTGGCATCCCCACCAACGAGCGCCTCGAGTTCCTCGGGGACACGGTGCTCGGCCTCGTCGTCACCGAGGCGCTGTACCAGCGCCACCCCGAGCTCTCCGAGGGCGAGCTCGCGAAGATGCGCGCGGCGACCGTCTCGCAGCGCTCCCTCGCGGCGATCGCGCGCCGGCTCGACCTCGGCGCGTACCTGCTGCTGGGCAAGGGCGAGCTCGCGACCGGCGGACGGGACAAGGACTCGATCCTCGCCGACACGCTCGAGGCGCTCTTCGGGGCCGTCCACCTCACGCACGGGATCGAGGTCGCCCGCGAGCTCGTCGAGCGCCTCGTCGACCCGACCCTCGCCGTCGCCGCGGACCTCGGCGCCGGGCTGGACTGGAAGACCTCGGTGCAGGAGCTCGCCGCCCGGCTCGGCCTCGGCGCCCCCGAGTACGAGGTGGCGAGCGACGGCCCCGACCACGCGCGGACCTTCACGGCGCGGCTGATGCTCGACGGGGTCGTGCACGGCACGGGCACGGGCTCGGCCAAGAAGATCGCCGAGCAGGACGCCGCGGCGGCGGCCTACCGCGCGCTCGCGGAGCAGGGCGGGGCACGGCCGCCGTCGGTGGACGCCCCCCGGACAGGTGCCTGAGCTCCCCGAGGTCGAGACCGTCCGCGACGGCCTCGCGCGGCACGTCGTCGGCCGCACGGTCGAGTCGGTGGAGGTGCGGCGCGCCTCGGCGGTGCGCCGCCACGACGCCGGCGCGCCCGACTTCGAGGCCCGCCTCGTCGGGCGGACGCTGACGGCGGCCGTCCGGCGCGGGAAGTACTGCTGGCTCGTCCTGGACGACCGGCCGGCCGACGGCGTCCTGCTGCTCCACCTCGGCATGAGCGGGCAGATGCTCGTCCTGCCCCCCGAGACGGCGCCGCACGCCCACACGCGGGCCCGCCTCGCCCTGCGTGCCCCGGACGGCGAGGAGGTCCTGCTCGACTTCGTCGACCAGCGCACGTTCGGCGCGCTCGCGGTGGTCCCGGTGGTCGGGACCCCTGACGGCGCGCCGGGCGGGCGCGGCAGCGCGGCCCCGGTGGTTCCGGTGCCCGTGGCGCACATCGCCCGCGACCTGCTCGACCCGTACCTGGACCGGCCCGCGCTCGAGGCGGCCTTCCGGCGTCGGCGCACGGGCATGAAGCGCGCCCTGCTGGACCAGACGCTCGTCTCCGGCGTCGGGAACATCTACGCCGACGAGGCGCTGTGGCGGGCCCGGGTGCACGCGGCCACGCCGACGTCGACGGTGCGCCGGGCACGCCTGGTGGCGGTGCTCGACGCGGCGGAGGAGGTCATGCGAGAGGCCCTCGCCGCCGGCGGGACGAGCTTCGACGCGCTGTACGTCAACGTGAACGGGCAGTCCGGGTGGTTCGACAGGTCGCTCGCGGTCTACGGGAAGGCGGGCCGGCCGTGCCCGCGCTGCGGGACGCCCGTGGTGCGCGAGCCCTTCATGAACCGGTCGTCGTACCGGTGCCCGCAGTGTCAACTCGTCCCGCGTTCGGCGGGGCTGGCACCGCGTCGGGGCCAAGGTGCCTAGGATGCCGACCGTGGCTACCAGTTCCGACCGCACCGGGGACATCGCGGTGATGATCGTCGACGACCACGAGGTCGTCCGGCGCGGCATCGCCGAGGTGGTGGACCGATCCGAGGGCATGTCGGTGGTCGCGGAGGCGGGATCGGTCGCGGAGGGCATCCGCCGCGCCGCCCTCGTGCGGCCCCAGGTCGTCCTCGTCGACCTCCAGCTCCCCGACGGCACCGGCATCGACCTCATGCAGGCGCTGCGCGAGCAGCTGCCGGACACGCGGTCGGTCGTCCTGACCTCCTTCGACGACGACGACGCGCTGGCCGCGGCCCTGGACGCGGGCGCGGCCGCCTACCTGCTCAAGAGTGTGCGCGGTGCGGAGATCGCCGACGTCATCAGGTCGGTCGCCGCGGGGCGCACCCTGCTCGACGAGCGCACGGTGACCCGGCGCCGCGCCGACCACGACGACCCGACGGTGGACCTCACGCCGAGCGAGCGCAAGGTGCTCGACCTCATCGGCGAGGGGATGTCCAACCGGGAGATCGCCGAGCGCCTCGGGGTGGCCGAGAAGACGGTGAAGAACCACATCACGTCGCTGCTGAGCAAGATGGGCCTCCAGCGCCGCACCCAGGTGGCGGCGTGGGTGGCGGGCCGCAAGCACTCCGCCTGGCGCAGCGAGCCGAGCGACTGAGCCCGACGACGCTGGGAGCGTGCGACCGCGTCGGGCGAGGGAGGTCGGCGAGCCATGGGTGGAGCGCCGAGCGACTGAGCCCGACGACGCTCAGGTGGCGGCGCGGTCGCGCCCGCGGCCGCCCGCCAGGGGCACGGACCACGTCAGCAGCGTGCCGCGTCCTTCGGCCGTCGTGCCGAGGCTGAACGTGCCGCCGTGGCGGTGTGCGCGCGCGGCGAGGTTGTCGGTGCCCGACTTGCGGTCGCGCTCCGCGGGCAGGCCGGCGCCGTCGTCCTCGACCTCGACGGTGACCTGCCCCGCGATGCCCTCGCCCGCGACCTCGACGCGGACCGCGACGGCCGTCGCCTGCGCGTGCCGCGCGGCGTTCGCGAGGCCCTCGCGGACGACGGCGACCACGTCGTCGGACATGTCCTCGCCCACCCGGTCGTCCAGCAGCCCCGCGTCGCCCTCGAAGGCCTCGTCGGAGTCCAGCACGCGGCCCTCGACGGTGATGACGAGGGAGGGCGCGAAGCCCAGGCCCGTCCGGGCCAGGGACGCCTCGCGGCGCAGGCGCTCGGCGAGGGGCGCGTCGGCGTCCGGGTCGCGCAGCGCGTGCACGATCGAGCGGATCTGGCGGACCGTCGCGTCGACGTTGTCCAGCGCGTCCTCGACGATCCCGGTGAGCTCGGAGGGGTCGACGCCCCGGGCCGCGCGGCGCCGCACCGTCTCCAGCTGCATGCCGGTGGCGAACAGCTGCTGGATGGCGAGGTCGTGCAGGTCCCGGGCGATGCGCTCGCGCTCGTCGAGGAGCGCGGCGACGTCCTGGGCGTGGCGGGCCTCCGCGAGGACCAGCGCCAGCGCGGCCTGCGCCGCGTAGGACTCCGCCGTCGCGAGGTCGCTGCGCCCGAACGGGGCCGAGCCGACGAGGCGGAGCAGCACCAGCACCCCGACGCCGCGGCCGTCGGCCTGCATCGGGGCGTACAGCGCCGGGCCGAACCGCCGCATGGCGTCCACGCGCATGGCCCGGGCACGGTGCAGGGAGTCGACCACGAGCCCGTTGCCGTCCCGCAGCACGGTCTGGGCCCGGCCGTCGGGCGGCATGACGGTGCCGATCAGCTCGTCGGCGCCGACGCCGTCGACGATCTCCATGACGAGCTCCTCGCCCATCCCCGGCAGGACGAGCGCCGCCGTGTCCGCGCGGGCGACCTCGCGCGAGGAGGCCGCGATCTGGGCGAGCACCTCCTCCTGCTCGGCCCCGGAGAGCAGCATCGTGGTGATCTGCTGTCCCGCCCGCAGCCAGTGCTCGCGCCGCTCCGAGGCCGCGTAGAGCTGGGCGTTCTGGATGGCGACCGCTGCGGCGGCCGCGAGCGTGAGCACGATGTCGTCGTCCTCGTCGGTGAAGCCGCCGGGCTTCTCCGACAGGTACAGGTACCCGAACACGCGGTCGCGCACCCGCACGGCGGTGCCGAGGAACGGCCCCATCGGCGGGTGGTTGGAGGGGAAGCCCTTGAACGCCGGGTGGTGCGTGAGGTCGTCGAGGCGCAGCGTGCCGTGCGACGGGATCGCACCCAGCACGCCGATGGCGTGGGGCGAGCGCCCGATCATCGCGGCGAGGCGCTCGTCGACGCCGGAGTGGACGAACGTCGTCGAGCGGCCGCGCGCGTCGAGCACGTTGATCGCGGCGAAGGTGGCGCCGGTGAGGTTCGCGCTCGCGGCGACGAACCGCTGCAGGACGGTGGGCAGGTCCAGGTCGGAGGCGAGCCCGAGCGCCGCCTGGAGGAGGTCGGCGGCCGCGAACGACCCGTCCCGCCGCTCCGGTCGGCGGCTGCGCTCGGCGCCGGGCCGCGCGGCCTGCGTCGTCATCTCGTCTCCAGATCGTCGGCGGCGGTGTCGGCGGTCCCGATGGTGTCGTCGGCATCGTCCGTGTCCACGACGCCCGCCGCGACCGCCCGGACCTCGTCCCAGCGCCCGCGCGCCCGCACGTCCCCGGTCCTGTCCAGCAGCATGACCTCTCCGGCCGCCGCGAGTCCAGCGAGCCGGTGGGTGACGACGACGACGCCGCGCCCCGCGGTGAGCGTGCCGTCCAGCAGCCGCGCGAGCAGCGGGCCGGCCGCGTCGTCCACGTGCTCCGTCGGCTCGTCGAGCAGCAGCACGCGGGCGGGGGAGAGCAGCGCCCGGGCGAGCAGGAGGCGCCGGCGCTCACCGCCCGAGACGCGGGCGGCGTCGGCGC
>JAEZAR010000384.1 GCA_023430425.1 Actinomycetes bacterium
GGCCCTCGGCCGGTTCACGACCTTCCGGCGAGACATCACCTGAACCCCTGGCGAGGGCGACCGGGTCGGCGGGGGGGGGGGCCCCCCCCCCCCCATGACCCCGGGGCGCCGGGGTAATGGGGGGGGGGGGGGGCCGCCCCCCGCCGACCCGGTCGCCCTCGCCAGGGGTTCAGGTGATGTCTCGCCGGAAGGTCGTGAACCGGCCGAGGGCCGCCAGGACGAGGCCGTAGGCGACGAGGACGACGACGCCCTGCCACCGGGGCAGCAGGTCCGACAGGCCCGTGGTCGCGTAGAAGCTCGACCCGGCGATCGCCTCGCCCGCGGCGCCCGGGAGCCACTTGGCCACACCCTGGGTGGCCTCGATCATGCCGAGCGCGACGCGCAGGATCGGCTCGACCAGCTGCGTGAAGGCGAGGATGACGACGATGCCGACGACCTGGTTCTTCAGCGCGGTGCCGAAGCCGACGCCGACGAGCGTCCAGATGGCCAGCGCGACGACCGACCACAGCGCCGCCTGCACGACCTGCGGGTCGGTGAGGAAGGTCTCGGACCCCATCGCCGCGAGCACGCCGGCGGCGGGCAGGAACGTCGCGAGCACGCCGGCGAGGCCGAAGAGGAGCCCCACGGGCAGGCTCGCCAGGAGCTTCGCGCCGATGACGACGTCGCGACGGGGCTCGGCGAGCAGGGTCGGGGTGATCGTCATGTGCCGGAACTCCCCGGCGACGGACAGGGCGCCCACGATGACGGGGAAGACGTAGCCCAGCGAGGGCGCGAGCGTGTAGACGGTCATCGCCAGCTGCAGCGGCGGCACGGGCGGGGCGGCCTCGGCACCGGGGACGCCCTGGGTCATGCTGGCCGGGTCCGACGTCAGGGCGAACGCCATGATCGTGGCGAGGAAGGCCATGTACAGGGCCATCGTCAGCAGCAGCACCCACCACAGCCGGGTGGTGACGAACTTGCGGTACTCGGACCGCAGGGCGGGGGCGAGGGCGCTCATGCCGCCACCCCCGGCGCCGTCGGGGCGTCGGTACCGGCGCCGGTGAGGCGGAGGAAGACCTCCTCGAGGTTGAGCACCCCGGGCACCAGCTCGTGGACCTCCAGGCCAGCGGCGAAGGCCGCGGCACCCGCCTCGGCGGCGTCGACGTCCTGGAGCAGGAGCGCGCCGGGCCTCCCCGGCACCGGCGTGGCCCGGCCGGGCCACCGCGCCTCGGCGAGCCGGGTGACGCCCGCGGCGTCGGGGGAGGCCAGGACGGTCGTCCGGCGGGCGAGGCCCTGGCTGCGCGCCAGCGCCTCCAGCTCGGGCAGCGGCGACGCGTGCACCAGGCGGCCCTTGGCGATGATCACCACGTCGTCGACCGTCTGCTGGACCTCGGAGAGCACGTGGCTCGAGACGAGGACGGTGCGCCCCTCGGCGGCGAGGTACCGCAGGAGGGAGCGCAGCCACGCGATGCCCTGGGGGTCCAGGCCGTTCGCGGGCTCGTCCAGCAGGAGCACCTTGGGGTCGCCGAGCAGCGTCGCCGCCAGGCCGAGCCGCTGACGCATGCCGAGGGAGAACCCGCCGGCCCGGCGCCGCGCGGCGTCCTTGAGGCCGACCAGCTCGAGCACCTCGTCGCACCGCTTCGTCGGCACCCCGACCTGGGGCGCGAGCACCCGCAGGTGGTCGCGGGCCGTGCGGCCCGGGTGGAAGCTCGAGGCCTCCAGGGCCGCGCCGACGACGCGCCCCGGGTGGCGCAGGTCGGCGTACCGGCGACCGTCGATCGTCGCGGTCCCCGACGTCGGGGCCACCAGGCCCAGGAGCATGCGGAGCGTGGTGGTCTTGCCGGCGCCGTTCGGGCCGAGGAAGCCCGTCACGCGGCCGGGGCCGATCTCGAAGGTGAGGTCCTCCACCGCACGCACGGTCCCGAAGGACTTCGACAGGTGC
The DNA here is from genome assembly GCA_023430425.1 of Actinomycetes bacterium. The sequence continues at coordinate 1,922 of JAEZAR010000384.1, forward strand.
TGGACGCTCACGAGCCCGTTCGTGGCTGCTGTCATGCCGGTCACCCTACTTGTTGGAGTATCGCTATAACAACTGTCTATTGCTCCGGCGCGGACCGGGGCAGTGCCGCGGCGGGCAGCGTCACGCGCATCCGGCAGCCCGTGGCCGAGTCGGCGACCTCGACGGAGCCCCCGTGCAGCTCCACGGCCCAGCGGACGATGGCCAGGCCCAGGCCCGTCCCGCCGGTGCTGGCCCGGCCCGTCTGCGCGGGGGCGTTGCCCCGGGTGAAGCGCTGGAAGACCCGCTGCCGATCCGCCGGGGCGATCCCGGGTCCCTCGTCGACGACGTCGAGGACGACGGCGCCCGGCACGCCTCGGCCCTCCAGGCGCACCTCGCCGCCGGGCGGGGAGTGGCGCACGGCGTTGTGGACGAGGTTGGTCACCACCTGGTGCAGGCGCTCGGCGTCGGCCGGCACCGTCAGGTCCGGCGGCGCCACGTCGACCTCGAACCGCAGCCCCTTCTCGGTGCCCAGGGGGGCGGCCATCGCCGCGGCCTCGTGCAGGAAGGCGTCCACGGGCACCTCGGTCACGGCGAGGCCGGTGGCGCCCGCCTCGATCCGCGACAGGTCGAGAAGGTACGCCACGAGGCGCCCGAGGCGCTCTGTCTGGTCGAGCGCGGCCTGCAGCGCGGCGGCGTCCGGCCGCACGACGCCGTCGACCATGTTCTCGAGCTGCGCCTGGAGCGCCGCGACCGGCGTGCGCAGCTCGTGGGACACGTTGGCGACCATCTCCCGGCGCAACGTGTCCACCTGCTCGAGGTCCTGCGCCATCGTGTTGAACGCCTGGGCGAGCTGGCCGACCTCGTCGCGGCTCGTCGCGCGTACCCGGCGGGAGTAGTCGCCCGAGGCCATCGCCCGCGCAGCCGTCCGCATCTCCCGCAGCGGCGCCGTCATCCCGTGCGCGATCACCTGCACGGCGATCACCGACACCACGACGGCCAGGGGCAGGGTGCGCGTCGGGCCGAGCTGGTTGCGCAGCCCGAGCCAGGTCACGAACGCCGCGAGCGTGACGGTCGCGGTGACGAGGACCCCGAGCTTGATCTTGATCGAGGAGAACCGGTCCAGCGGGCGGACGTCCGGCAGCAGCCGGCGTCCCGCGTGCCGGGGCTGGGCCACCGTCAGGCCTCGGCGGGCTCGAACGCGTACCCGACGCCGTGCACCGTGCGGATGAGGTCCGGACCGAGCTTGCGCCGCAGCGCCTTGACGTGGGAGTCGACGGTGCGCGTGCCGCTCGCGTCGATCCAGTCCCAGACCTCGGCGAGCAGGCGCTCGCGGGTCAGGACGGTCCGGGGCGAGGCGGCGAGGGTGACGAGCAGGTCGAACTCCGTCGGGGTGAGGTGGACGGGGGTGCCGCCGCGCGAGACACGCCGCTGGGCCCGGTCGATGACGACGTCGCCCACCGCCATCGCCGGCGGGGCCTGGTCGGAGAGCTGGTTGGCACGCTCGACGCGGCGCAGCAGCGCCTTGGTCCGGGCCACCAGCTCGCGCATGCTGAAGGGCTTGGTCATGTAGTCGTCCGCGCCGACGCCGAGGCCCACGAGCATGTCGGTCTCGTCGTCGCGCGCGGTGAGCATGAGCACCGGGACCGGGCGGTCCGCCTGGATCCGGCGGCACACCTCGAGCCCGTCCATCCCGGGGAGCATGACGTCCAGCACGACGACGTCGGGCGCGAGCTCCGCGGCGGCCCGCACTCCGCTCGGACCGTCGGCGGCGACGTCCACGCGCCAGCCCTCGGCCGCCAGCCGGTGGGCGATGGCGGTGGCGATCGCCGGCTCGTCCTCGACGACGAGGACACGGACCGGCGCGCCGCCGTTCGGGCCGCCCGACCCCGCCGCGCCGCCCGACGACGCCGGGCCCCCGGGGCCGCCCGGCTGTGCTCGGTTGCTGATCACGCACCCAAGCCTGGCACAGGGCGGTCCGGGCATCGCGGAGGTTATGCTCGCCGCATCATGGACAGCTCAAGTCCGGGCCGGTGCCGACATCTCGGCGCCGGCTCGCTCCTGATCCTGACCACGGCCGCGGCCGGCCCTGCGCGCGCCCTGCGGCGGCCGGCGCGGCGCGCCCCCGCGCGC
>JAEZAR010000016.1 GCA_023430425.1 Actinomycetes bacterium
ACCCCGCCCTGCGCGACCGCCTCCGGTCGTACCGGACGGTGCACGGCGCCGTCGCGGGCCCCTGGGAGGTGTGGCTGGCGCTGCGCGGGCTGCGCACGCTGGCCCTGCGGGTCGAGCGCGCCCAGGAGAACGCTGCAGTCCTCGCCGAGCGGCTCGAGGCGCACCCCGACGTCGTCGAGGTGCGCTACCCGGGGCTGCCCGGCGACCCCGGCCACGACCGCGCGTCCCGCCTGCTCACGGGCTTCGGCTCGATCCTCGGGGTGCGGCCCCGCGGCGGTCCGGCGGCCGCCGACGCCGTCGTGGACGCCGTCCGCCTGTGGGTGCCGGCCACGTCCCTCGGCGGGGTGGAGAGCATGCTCGAGCGACGCCGGCGCTTCACCACGGAGTCGCCCACGGTGCCCGAGGACCTGCTGCGCCTGTCCGTGGGGATCGAGGACGTCGAGGACCTGTGGCGCGACCTGGACCAGGCCCTGCGGACGGGGACCCGGACCGGCTGAGGCCGGTGCGCGCCGTCAGGGCCGACGCGTCAGGACGACCCGCTGGGGCCGGTGCGCGCCGTCGGGCGGGCGCCGGCGGTCAGGACGGACCGGCCTGCACGCCCTCGGCCTTGCGGGGGCGGTTCAGCAGCATCTCCGCCATCTGGTCGATCGGCAGGCCGTGGTGGAGCACCTGCACCACCGCCTCGGTGATCGGCATCTCGACGCCGACGGTCGCGGCGAGCTCGCGCACGGACGCCGACGTCTTCACGCCCTCGGCCGTGCCGCCGGTCGCGGCGATCGCCTCCTCGAGGGTCTTGCCCTGCCCCATGTGCACGCCCAGGGTGTGGTTGCGCGACAGGGGCGAGACGCACGTGGCGACGAGGTCGCCCATGCCGGCCAGGCCCGCGAAGGTCTCCTGGTGGGCGCCGAGCGCGAGCCCGAGCCGGGTCATCTCGACCAGGCCCCGGGTGATGACGGTCGCCACGGTGTTCGTGCCGTAGCCGCTGCCCTGCGCGATCCCGACCGCCAGGGCGATGACGTTCTTCACGGCCCCGCACAGCTCCACCCCCACGACGTCGCGGTTGGTGTACGGCCGGAAGTAGGAGTTCGCGCAGGCGCGTGCCACCAGGTCGGCCGTCGCCTCGCTCCGGGAGGCGACGACCGTCGCCGTCGGCTGGTGCGCCGCGATCTCCCGCGCGAGGTTCGGGCCGGAGACCACCGCGAGGCGGTCGTCGGGCAGGTGGAGGGCCTCACCCAGCACCTCGCTCATCCGCCGGTGCGACGTGAGCTCGACGCCCTTCATCAGGGACACCGCGACCGCCGTGGGCCCCAGCAGCCCCGCCAGGGGCTCGAGCGCCGAGCGGACGACCTGGGCCGGGATGGCCACCGCCACGACGTCGGCGCCGGCGAGCGCCTCCGCGGCGTCGGTGGTGGCCCGCACCTGGGGGGGCAGGACGGCGTCGGGCAGGTAGCCGCTGTTGCGGTGCTCGGTTGTGATCTCGGCACAGACGTCCGCGGCGACGCCCCACATCGTCACGGGGCACCCCGCGTCCGCGAGCACCGCCGCGAACGCGGTGCCCCACGCCCCGGTGCCCAGGACGGCGGTGCGCGGGCGGTCCGGGGCCGGCGAGCCGGCGGCCGTGCCCGTGCTCGTACCGGTGCTCGTGCCGGTGCTCATGCCGGTGTTCATTCCCGGCCCCCTCCCGCCGTGCCCGCGCCCCGCCGCCAGACGAAGCGCTCAGGCGGGGACGGCTCGCCCCGGACCTGCTCCAGCATCGCCGTGATCGCGTCCATCACGCGCTCGGTCGCCTCGCGCAGGGCGCCGGCGTCCGTGGCACGGTCGTAGAGGTCCGACAGGTCCACCGGCGGCCCGGCGACCACTGTCACCGGCTTGCGCGGGAACGGGCGGGGCACCTTGCCGTACCGGGCGATGACCCGGTGGGTGCCCCACTGCGCGATCGGCACGACGGGCGCCCGCGTCGCGAGCGCGAGCCGGGCGACGCCGGTCTTGGCCGCCATCGGCCACATGTCCGGCTCCCGGGTGAGCGTGCCCTCGGGGAAGATCACGACGCACTCCCCGGCCGCGAGCGCGGTCACCGCGTCCCGCAGGGCGTCACCGGCACGGCTCGTGCCGCGGTAGACGGGCACCTGCTCGACCGCGCGCAGGACGCGGCCGAGCACCGGCACGCGGAACAGGGAGTCCTTGGCGAGGATCCGCGGCGCGAACCCGTGGTCGTAGAGGTAGTGCGCCGTCGTCAGCGGGTCGAGCACCGTCACGTGGTTGACGGCGGCGATGAACCCGCGGTCCCTCGGCAGGTGCTCGACGCCGGACCACTGCGGGCGCGTGCACGCGAAGAGCACGGGCCGCACGATGCGCGCCACGACGCGGTAGGCACGGTTCGAGCGCGGGGGCGGCGGCACGGGAGCCGATGCTACCCGTGGCGGGGCCGCGCGCACCGGCGGGGGCCACGGGCCGCGGGCCCACGGCGTGCGGGCCCGGGCCTCAGGAGCGCTCGAACTCGGCGCCGAGCGCGGCGAGCTTGTCGTCGAAGTGCTCGTAGCCGCGGTCGATGAGGTCGATGCCCTTGACCGCCGAGGTGCCCTTGGCCGCGAGCGCCGCGATGAGGTGGGAGAAGCCGCCGCGCAGGTCGGGCACGACGATGTCGGAGGCCGCCAGCGGCGTCGGGCCGGAGATGACCGCCGAGTGGTAGAAGTTGCGCTGCCCGAACCGGCACGGGTGGCCGCCCAGGCACTCCCGGTACACCTGGATCGTGGCGCCCATCCCGCGCAGGGCGTCGGTGAAGCCGAAGCGGTTCTCGTACACGGTCTCGTGGACGATCGACAGGCCCGTCGCCTGCGTGAGCGCCACCACGAGCGGCTGCTGCCAGTCGGTCATGAACCCTGGGTGCACGTCGGTCTCGAGCACGATCGACCGGAGGTCGCCGCCGGGGTGGAAGAAGCGGATGCCGTCGTCGCGCACCTCGAACCCGCCGCCGACCTTGCGGAAGGTGTTGAGGAACGTCGTCATCTCGGGCTGGTGCGCCCCGCGCACGTCGATGTCGCCACCGGTCGCCAGCGCCGCGGCGGCCCAGGAGGCGGCCTCGATCCGGTCCGGGAGCGCCGTGTGCCGGTAGCCCTCCAGACGGTCGACGCCCTCGATGCGGATCACCCGGTCCGTGTCGACCGAGATGATCGCGCCCATCTTCTGCAGGACGTTGATGAGGTCGCCGATCTCGGGCTCGATGGCGGCGCCCGACAGCTCGGTGACGCCCTCGGCACGGACGGCGGTGAGCAGGAGCTGCTCCGTGGCCCCGACGCTCGGGTACGGGAGCTCGAGCTTGGTGCCCTGCAGCCGGCGCGGGGCGGTGATGTGGATCCCGCTCTCGCGCTTGTCCACCACGGCGCCGAACTGCCGCAGGATGTCGAGGTGGTAGTTGATGGGCCGGTCCCCGATCCGGCAGCCACCGAGGTCCGGGATGAACGCCTCGCCGAGGCGGTGCAGCAGCGGACCGCAGAAGAGGATCGGGATGCGGCTCGACCCCGCGTGCGCGTCGATGTCGGCGACGTGTGCGCTCTCGACGTCCGTCGGGTCCAGCGCCACGACCCCCGCCCGCGCGTCCCAGTCCACCCGGACCCCGTGCAGCTCGAGCAGGTTCCGCACGATCTCGACGTCGCGGATCTGGGGCACGTTGCGCAGCGCGCTCGGCCCCTCGCCGAGCAACGACGCGACCATCGCCTTGGAGACGAAGTTCTTCGCGCCGCGCACCGTGATGGCCCCTCGCAGCGGCGAGCCGCCGTGCACGTACATCACGTCACCCATCCCCCCATCGTCGCCCACGTCGGGCCTCCGCGTCACACGGGCCGCCGGTGCGCCGGTATCCGGGCCCGGAGGCGGGGCCCGCGTCCCCGGTCCGCCCCGTCCGTCCGCCCCCACCCGGCATCGGGCGTACGTCCCGACGCCCGGACACCCGCCTGGGGGTCCGGACGTCGAGGTGTGCGCCGGACGGCGCCCCGCCCGTGTCGGCGCAACCACCTACCGTCGGCCGCATGAGGTTCGGGATGGTGGGGAGCTACGGCTCGACGGCCGAGCTCCTGGAGATCGCGCGGTCGGCGGACGCGGCCGGCTGGGACGGCTTCTTCACGTGGGACGCCATCAGCGTGGGCGAGATGGAGACGTGGGACCCGTGGGCCCTGCTCGCCGCCGCGGCGACGGTGACCGAGCGGATCCTGCTCGGCGCCCTGGTCTTCGCCCCCGCGCGGCGGCGGCCCTGGAAGCTCGCGCGGGAGGCGGTGACGGTCGACCACCTCTCGGGCGGTCGCCTCGTGCTGCCCGTCGGGCTGGGCGTGCCCGACGACGGGGGCTTCTCCCGCGTCAGCGGCGAGGTCACCTCCGCCCGGGAGAGGGCCGAGCGGCTCGACGAGGCGCTCGCGATCTGCGACCTCGCGTGGCGGGCCGAGCGGTTCTCCTTCGACGGCACCCACTACCGGGTGGACGACCTGCTGCTGGCGCCGGCGCCGGTGCAACGCCCGCGGGTGCCGGTCTGGCCCGTGGGTGGCTGGCCCAGCCCGCGCTCGATGGCCCGTGCCGCGCGGTGGGACGGGGTGGTGCTCCAGCGCACCGGGAGCGAGGAGCCGCTGTCCGCGGGCGACGTCGCCGACGCGGTGCGGTGGATCGCGGACCACCGCCCGCAGGGCATGGCCGGGTACGAGGTCGCCGTGCAGGACGTGCTGCCGCCGGAGCCCGGCGCGGCCCGGGACCTGGTGGCGGCGTACGCGGGGGCGGGGGCGACCTGGTTCATCGACTCCCGGTGGGACCCCTCCGTCACGCCGGCCGAGCTCCTCGACCTGGCGCGGAGCGGGCCGCCGTCCCCGTGAGCGGGCCCGCGGACCCGCGGAACCCCTCGCGCCGGGTTGTCGATCTGCGCCATCCTCGACCGACGTCCAGGTGACGGCGCCTCATCGGGAGGCCGCCCCCCGGGGAAGGAACGACCATGGCGAAGTACCTGATCCTCATCTACGGCGACGAGCAGGCCTACGCGGCCGGCGGCGAGGCCGCGTTCGACGAGGCGATCCGTGCCCACGACGCCTTCTCGGAGAAGCACGCGGCTGCCATCCGCGGCGGGGAGGCGCTGCGTGAGACCTCCACGGCGACCAGCGTCCGGACGCAGCCCGGCGCCGAGCCGCTCGTCACCGACGGTCCGTTCGTGGAGACCAAGGAGGCGCTCGGCGGCTACTACGTCGTCGAGGCCCCCGACCTCGACGCGGCCATCGCGATCGCAAAGGACGTCCCGGCTCCCGACGGCGGCGTCGAGGTCCGGCCGATCTGGGAGTTCGAGGAGGCCTGACGGGCGCGCGACCAGGTGCTCCGGCGGTGGGTCACGACGTCGGCCTCCCGGCGGCGGAGGTGGCCGCGGCGGTCGCCGACGCGCACCGTCGCGAGTGGGCGCTCGTGCTCGCCGCGACGGTGCGCGTCGTGCGCGACCTCGACATGGCCGAGGAGTGCGCCCAGGACGCCTTCGCCCAGGCCCTGACGGCGTGGCCGGGGACGGGCGTCCCGCGCAACCCCGGCGCCTGGCTCACGACGGTGGCCCGACGCCGCGCCGTCGACGCCGTCCGGCGGGAGGGGCTGTGGCGGCGCGCCGTCCCGCTGCTCGTCGACGACGAGCCCGCCCCCGCGCCCGACGAGGTGGTCGCCGCCCGGGGCGAGCTCCCCGACGACCGCCTGCGGCTCGTCTTCACGTGCTGCCATCCCGGCCTCGGCCGGGACGCCCAGGTGGCGCTGACGCTCCGGCTGGTGTGCGGCCTGACCACGGCCGAGGTCGCCCGCGCGTTCCTCGTCAGCGAGCCCACGATGGCGGCCCGGCTCACGCGGGCGAAGAAGAAGATCGCCGCCGCGCGGATCCCGTACCGGGTGCCGCCACCGGAGGAGCTGCCGGAGCGGGTGGCCGCGGTCCTCGAGACCGTCCACCTGGTGTTCACCACGGGACACACCGCCCCGGCCGGCGACGACCTCGTCCGCCGCGACCTCGTGGAGCGGGCCCTCGACCTCGCGCGGATGCTCAGGTCCCTCCTGCCCGGCGACCCCGACGTCGCGGGGCTCCTCGCCCTCGTCCTGCTCACCGACGCCCGTCGGGAGACGCGGACGGACGGCGGCCGGCTCCTCCTGCTCGAGGAGCAGGACCGCAGCAGGTGGGACGCGGCCGCGATCCGCGAGGGGGTCGGCCTGGTCCGTGAGGCCCTCGCGCACCGGCCGCCGGGCCGGTACGCACTCCAGGCGGCGATCGCCGCCGTGCACGCGCAGGCACCGACCTACGCCGACACCGACTGGGCGGAGATCGCGGGCCTGTACGACGTCCTCGTCGCCGTCTGGCCGTCGCCGGTCGTGGCGCTCAACCGGGCGGTCGCCGTGGGCCTGGCGGACGGACCGCGCGCCGGCCTCGCCGAGCTCGACGCGCTGCGCGACGAGCCGACCCTCGCCGCCTACCCGTACGCGGCCGCCGCGCGAGCCGACTTCCTGCGGCGCCTCGGCCGGTCGGCCGCCGCGCGCCTGGCCTACGA
>JAEZAR010000011.1 GCA_023430425.1 Actinomycetes bacterium
TCGCGTTGGTGGCGGGGTGCAGTGGTGGTGGTGAGGGTGATGGTGAGGGTGAGGGTGATGGTGGGGGTGGTGGTGGGCAGGGTTCTGATGGTCCGGTGACGTTGACGATGTGGACGCGTTCGGTGACTGCGGATCAGACGCAGATGCTGGTGAACGCGTTCAATGCGGCGCACGTGAACGAGATCAACGTGGCGCTGACGGTGGTGCCGCGTGACCAGTACCTGCAGCAGACGGGTGCGGCGGCGAGCGTGGGCAACCTGCCGGACCTGTTGGCGGCGAACGTGATCGATGGTCCGAACTACTCGTCGTCGGGTCTGTGGATGGACATCACCGACCGGGTGGAGGGGTTGGACTTCGCGGACATGTTGGCGCCGGCGCACCTGCGGGCGGCGACGTTGGACGACAAGTACTTCGCGGTGCCGCACGTGATGGACGTGTCGGCGATGTACTACAACACGGTCCTGTTCGAGCGGGCGGGTCTGGACCCGGCGTCCCCGCCGGCGACGATGGAGGAGTTCGCCGAGGCGGCGCAGACGATCGCGGACCTGGGGCCCGAGTACGGCGGGCTCTACCTGCCGGGCAACTGTGCCGGGTGCCTGGTGTTCACCCTGTTCCCCTCGATCTGGGGGTCGGGTGGCACGGTGATGGACGAGGACGGCACGGAGGGGACGCTGGACTCCGAGGAGGCCCGTGAGGTCTTCGGGATCTACCACGAGATGTTCGCCTCGGGGGCGATGGTCGACGAGTCGCGCAACGAGACCGGGGCCACGCAGAACTCGGTGTTCGAGTCGGGGAACGTGGGCTTCGCGCTGCTGGGGTCCAAGGCCCTGGGCCAGCTCACCCCGAACGAGAACCTGCAGATCGGGGTCGCGCCGATCCCGTCGCTGACCGGTGACCCCTCGACGTTCGTGGGCGGGGACATCGTGGGGATCACCCCCGACTCCGACCACCCCGAGGAGGCGTGGACGTTCCTGGAGTGGACGCTGCAGGAGGCCCAGCAGCTGGACATCTACGCCGCGAACAAGTTCATGCCGATCCGCACGGACCTGGCCGAGAACGAGTTCGCCGCAGAGGACGAGCGCCTGCTGCTGCTCAACAGCCTGATCCAGCACGGCCAGACGCCCTACTCCCCGCGGTTCTTCCAGACCTTCAACGACCCGACCGGCGGGCCCTGGCTCGAGGTCGCCCGCGACGCCATCTTCGGCTCCGGACCCGACGGCCTGGACGACGGCAACGCCCGCATCACCCAGTCCCTCCAAGCGGACTGACCGGACGGAGGACCGATGAGCACCACGCACGCACCGGCTGCTGCCGGCCCGACCCGCGCCCGACCCGCCACGCCACCTCCTCCTCGGCGGCGCGGCCTGGAGAAGCGGTGGCTGGCCTGGGTCTACGTGGCTCCCGCTGCGCTGGTGCTCATCGGCCTCTTCCTGGTCCCGTTGGGCCTGGCGGTGTGGATGTCGTTCACCGACTGGCCCCTGCTCGGCGGCGGCGCGCACACGCCGAACTTCCCCGACAACTACGTGCGCATCACCCAGGACGGGGCCTTCCTCGAGGCCGTCGGCTTCACGCTGCGCTACACGGCGATCATCACCGTCGTGCTGCTCACGCTGAGCCTCGGCCTGGCGCTCCTGGTCCAGGAGGCGAAGGGGCGGAGCACGGGTGTGCTGCGCACCGCGTTCTTCCTCCCCGTCGTCACCGGGCTCACCACGGCGGCCCTGCTGTTCCTCGGCCTCTACTCGCCCAGCATCGGCGGGATCAACCTGCTGTTCCGTGCGGTGGGGGTCGACGTCGACTGGCTCGGCACGCCCGGGACGGCCCTGCTGTCGACGGTGCTCATGATGACCTGGCGGTTCGCGGGCTTCTACATGGTCATCATGCTGGCCGGCCTGCAGGCGATCCCGCGCGAGCTGTACGAGGCGGCCTCGATCGACGGGGCCGGGCGCTGGCGCACCTTCGTGTCGGTGACCCTGCCCCTCATGAGGTCCAACCTCGCCCTGTGCATGCTGCTGATCGTCACCGGCGGCCTGACCGCCTTCGAGCAGTTCTACGTGCTGACCGGCGGTGGTCCCGACGGCTCCACGATCACCGTGGTCATGCGCGTCTTCAGCGAGGCGTTCGGGCAGTTCAACCTCGGCTACGCCGCCGCGCTGGCCGTCGCGATCCTCCTCGGCCTCGTGATCCTCAACGTGATCCAGCTCCGCGTCGTGCGGAGCAGCCCGGAAGGAGAGGCGCGATGACCGCCACGACCGCGATCGAGGTGCCGACGCGGACCCGGACCCGGTCCGCCGACACCGGCGCCCGCGCCGTGCGGGGGGCCGCCCTCGTCGGCGCCGCGGTGCTCGCCGTGTTCTTCGTCGGCCCGCTGCTGTGGGTGATCTGGGGCTCGGTGTCGACGGGGCAGACGGTCTCGTTCGACAACTACCAGCGCCTCATCGACTACGGCGCGGGCATGTGGCGCTACATCGGCAACACGCTGGTCGTCGTCCTCATCACGATCGTCGGCTCGCTCGTGGTCTCGATCCTCGCCGGGTACGCCTTCGCCAGGATGAGGTTCCGGGGCAGCAAGGCGCTCTTCGTGGGCATCCTCGCGATCCTCATGGTGCCCCACACGAGCCTGCTGATCCCGCTCTACATCTGGCTGGACCGGCTCTCGCTGGGCAACAGCCTGGTGGGCGTCGGGCTCGTGATGATCATGTACCAGATGCCGTTCTCGATCTTCATGATGCGCAACTCCTTCGAGAGCGTGCCGACCGAGCTGGACGAGGCGGCGCTGGTGGACGGGTGCTCGCGCGTCGGCGCGCTGTTCCGGGTGGTCCTGCCCGCCGTCGTGCCCGGCCTGGTGACCGTCGGCCTGTTCGCATTCCTGGCCGCGTGGAACGAGTTCGTCACCGCGCTCATCCTCATCAGCGACTCGACGAAGTTCCCGCTCCCGCTCGCGCTCGTGAACCTCATCCAGGGCGACTGGGGTGCGATCGACTACGGCGCGCTGCAGGCCGGGGTCACCGTTTCCGCGCTGCCCTGCATCGTCCTCTTCTTCTTCCTGCAGCGCGCATTCGTGAGCGGATTCACGAACGGTGCCGTCAAGGGCTGACCGGCCGACCATTTCCACCCTGGAGACGCACATGACTTCCCCGACCCCTGCCCTGACACCGGTCGCCCCGTCCGCGGGGGCCCAGCGGGCCGTGCCGGCCGACGCCGTCCGCATCACCGGCGGCTTCTGGCGCACCCGGCAGGACCTGAACACCACCCGCCTGCTCGACCACTGCGACCGGTGGATCGACGACATGGGGTGGTACGACACCTTCCGCGCGGCCGCCGGCGAGACCCCGGACCGGCCGTTCCGGGGCAAGCTCTTCACCGACGCCGACGTGTACAAGCTGCTCGAGGCGTTCGCGTGGGAGCTCGCCCAGCGCCCCGACCCCGCCCGCGAGGAGCGCTACAAGGAGCTCGCCGCCCTCGTCGCCGCCGCGCAGGAGGACGACGGCTACCTCAACACGTTCTTCGGCCCCCGGGGGCGTGAGGCCAGGTACTCCGACGTCGCGCACGGCCACGAGCTCTACTGCGCCGGGCACCTGTTCCAGGCGGCCGTCGCCCGCCTGCGGGCCGGCGAGGAGGACGACCTGACCCGGGCGGCGGTCCGGTTCGCGGACCGCATCTGCGACGACTTCGGCGAGGGCGGGATCGACGGCTCGGACGGGCACCCCGAGATCGAGGTGGCGCTGGCCGAGCTGGCCCGGGCCACCGGCGAGCGCCGTTACCTCGACCAGGCGCGACGCTTCCTCGAGCAGCGCGGGCACCGGACGTTCGAGCACCACGCGATCGGCCACGAGTACTACCTCGACGACGTCCCGGTGCGCGAGGCCGACGTCCTGCGCGGCCACGCCGTCCGGGCCACCTACCTGACCGCGGGAGCGATCGACGTCGCCGTCGAGACCGGCGACACCGAGCTCCTCGAGCGGCTCGAGACCCAGTGGCGCACGACCTGGGCGCGCCGGACGTACCTCACCGGGGGGATGGGGTCGCGGCACCTGGGGGAGTCCTTCGGCAACGACTTCGAGCTGCCGCCCGACCGGGCCTACACCGAGACCTGCGCCTCGGTGGGGGCGATCATGGTCGCCTGGCGCCTGCTGCTGGCCACCGGCCGCGCGGACTACGCCGACGCGATCGAGCGCCTGCTCTACAACATGGTGGCGACGTCCCCCAATGCCGAGGGCGACAGGTTCTTCTACGTCAACCCGCTGCTGCAGCGCCGACCCGGCATCGCCGTCGCCGACGGCGAGGCGCCGTTCCGCAAGGACACGCTGCGCGCCAACTGGTTCTGGGTGTCGTGCTGCCCCACCAACGTCGTCCGCATGCTCGCCTCCCTCCCGGCCTACCTGGCCACGGCCTCCGACGACTCCGTGACGCTCCAGCAGTACTTCGGCGGCGAGGTCCGCACGACGCTCGGCGACGGCCGCGAGGTCGTCCTCGGCGTCGACACGGAGTACCCGTGGGACGGCACCGTCACCGTGCAGGTGCACACCCCGGGGGAGTTCGAGCTCCGCCTGCGCGTGCCGGGCTGGGCCCGGGGTGCCACGCTGCGGGCCCCTGGCGCCGACGGCGGCACGCAGGACCGCGCGGTCGAACCCGGGTACGTGGGCGTGCGCCGCACGTGGGCGGCGGGTGACACCGTCGTCCTCTCCCTGCCGATGGTGCCCGTGGTGCTGCGACCCGACGACCGGATCGACGCGCTCCGGGGGACGGCGGCGGTCCAGCGCGGCCCGCTGGTCTACTGCGCGGAGTCGGTGCAGGGCGACCCCGCCGGCGTCGACCTCGACACGTTCCGCCTCGACCCGGGCACCCCGCCCGTGGACGTGCCGGCCGAGGGGCCGAGCGACGTCCCGGTCGCGGTGCGGGTCCGCGGCGTCGTCGTCGCGCCGGAGGACGCCAAGGACTGGCCCTACCCGCCTGCTGACGCGCCCGCGTCGGCCGGCACGGTGCCCGGCACCGTCGTCGGGGAGGCCGAGGTCGACCTCATCCCGTACTACGCCTGGTCCAACCGCGGCCCCTCGACCATGCGCGTCTTCATCCCCGTCGCGAGCTGACACCGCCCGTCGGCGCGCCGCAGGACCCGGCCGGGCCGCCGGACCACCACAGGACCCCAACAGGACCACCGCAGGACCCCGCACCACCCGACCGGAAGGAGCGACCCATGTCGTACCCCGCTGACCGCACGGCCGTCGTGCTCATCGAGCCCCAGAACGACTTCCTGAGCCCCGGGGGGACGATGTACCAGTACATCGCCTCCCAGCTCGCCGAGCGTGACGTCATCGCCAACCTCGCCCGCCTCCTGGCCGGCGCGCGGGAGAAGGGCGTGAAGGTGTTCTACGTGCCCTTCCACCCCTTCGAGGAGGGCTTTCCCGAGCTCAAGGAGGGCGGCCCGGGCCGCGAGGGCCTGCGCGGCGTGGAGATCGACATGGTCGCCGACTGGGGCACCGGCGCCTGGCTGCGCGGCACTCCCGGCCCGGAGATCGTCGAGCCGCTGACGCCCCAGCCGGGGGACATCGTCGTCGAGGGCAAGAAGACGCTCGACGCGTTCCACTCGACGGCCCTGGACTACCTGCTCCGCGCGAACGACATCACGCACGTCGCGTTCACGGGCTTCCACACCAACTGGTGCGTGGAGTCCAGCGCCCGCTCCGCCTACGACAAGGGCTACCGCGTGACGGTGCTCGCGGACTGCACGGCGACCGACACCGAGCGTGAGCAGAGCTACGCGGAGGAGATCATCTTCCCGCGCATCGGCAAGGTCATGAGCTCCAAGGAGTTCCTCGACCAGGTCGGCTGACGTGCGGGTGCTCGTCGCGCCCGACAAGTTCAAGGGGTCCGCCACGGCTGCCACCGTGGCGGGCTCCCTGGCGCGGGGGCTGCGGGCGGGCGCCCCGGGCGCGGACGTGATCACGCTGCCGGTCGCGGACGGCGGCGACGGCACGGTCGACGTGCTCCTCGCGGCCGGTGACGCCGCCCTCACCGTCCCCGCGCAGGACGCCCTGGGCCGGCCCGCCCAGACGGTGGCCGCCGTCCGCGGGATCCGGGTGGCCCTCGAGCT
>JAEZAR010000141.1 GCA_023430425.1 Actinomycetes bacterium
GGGTCGGCCGGTCCCGGGACCGGCCGACCCCGCGCCGGGGTCGCCTCAGGGCCTCACGACTCGCGGCCGCCCTGGACGAGGACCCCGCGGCCCTGGCCCTGCACGAGCACGTCGGTGCCCGGGCCGCCGATGAGCGTGTCCGCACCGCGCCCGCCCTCGAGGACGTCGTCCCCGAAGCCGCCGAGCAGCACGTCATCGCCGTTGTCGCCGGTCAGCACGTCGTCCCCGGCGCCGCCGCAGATGACGTCCGCGGCGTTGCCGCCGTGGATGACGTCGTCTCCCCCGAGACCCATGATCACGTCGACGCCGTTCGTGCCGTGCAGCACGTCGTCACCGTCGGTGCCGCGGATGGTGGGGACCAGGCCGTAGCAGCGCTCCTCGAGGTCGATGCCGAGCAGCAGCGGGTCGTGGTCGCTGGAGCGGTACGGGTCCGGCGAGTAGAGCGCGGGGTCGCCGTAGTACTGGTACGCGAAGGACTCGACGGCGTTGATGTTCCAGTGCACCGCCTCGGTGACCTTCGCGGCCAGCGAGGGGCTCGCCAGCGCGTGGTCGAGCGAGCCCGACTGGTCGTCGAAGACGTAGCTGTACCGGCCCGGGTCGAGCAGCGCCCCGAGGTCGACGTAGCCGGCCTCGGTGAGCAGCCTGATCGGGTCCTCCTGGCTGTAGGCGTTGAGGTCACCCATGAGCAGCACGTCGGGGTCGCCCGTGAGCTCGACGAGGTCGGTGGCGAACGCCAGCAGCGATGCCGCCTGCCGGGTCCGGTCGCCGTTCCACGCGCCCTGCCCGTCGCCGGTGTCCACGTTGTCGCCCGTCGGCTCGCCGGGGCTCTTGGACTTGAAGTGGTTCGCCACGACGGTGATGGCGTCGCCGTCCTTGACGAACGTCTGCGCGATGGGCTCGCGGGCGTTGTACCAGACGGACTCGTCCACGAGGCCCACCGGGTCGCCCACCGGCTGCACGACGTCGGCGCGGTAGATGATCCCGTTGCGGATCACGTCTCGGTCGACGCCGTAGAGCTCGTCGGGCAGGGGGACGTACGCCCAGACGTCGGCCCCCACGGCCGCGTTCAGGCGGCTGACGAGGTCGGCGAGCGCGGCGTCGGCGTCGCCCGGGCTGTACCCGGTCGAGTCGGTGTCCTCGATCTCCATGAGCGTCACGACGTCGGCGTCCAGCGCCAGGATCGCGGGCACGATCTTGCCCGCCTGGAGCTCGAGCTGCTCGGCGCTGCGTGCGCCGCGGGCGTCCGGGCCGCTGAACGTGAGGAAGTAGTTGAGCACGTTGAACGCGGCGACCTGCAGGTCCCCGCCGACCGCGTCCGGCGCCGCCGGGCGGGTGTTCATGGGCGCGAAGGTGCCCTCGGCGGTCCCGTCGGCGGGCTGGAGTCGCCACTGGCCGAAGCCGTAGCCGAGGACCAGCGGGGACGTGAACGTGAGCGTGTCCCCGACGCGCACGGGCGTCGTCGGCGACAGGTACGGCCGGGTCGTGGCGGAGACGCGTGCGCTCACGCCGTCGTCGAGGACGATCCGGCGCAGCCGGTTCTGCTCCGCGATGGCCTCCGCCTCGGGGCCCGGCGGGGCGAGCTCGGTCGGCTGGACGAGCAGCCCGCCCTCGGAGAGCGTCAGCTCGCCGAAGCTCGTGAGGTCGAAGACCTCGCTCACGGTCAGCTGGTCGACGGGCACCACGAGCATGCCCTCGAGGACCTCGCGCTCGGCGTCGTCGGCGGGCAGGTCGAGCGGGGCGGGCGCGGGCAGGTCCGCGGCCGTGCCGTCGGCGCACACCTCGACGTCCTCGCGCGAGGTGATCTGCGTCTGGCCGCCGAACTCCCCGGCGCTGCCCTGCACGGCGACGGTGTCGCCGAGGTCGACCGCCACCGGGCTGAACACGAAGATGCCGTCGGACGTCGCGGGGTCGCCGTCGCCGTCCGCGTCCTGCAGGTAGAAGCCGGAGAAACCGGGGACGTCGCCGACGACGACGCCGCGCACGGTCACCTGCTGGCCGTCCAGCGGGGTGACGTCACCGTCGCCCTGGACCGCGCCGATCTCGTGGGTGGGCGTCAGGTCGCACACGCCCGTCGGGTCGGGATCGGGGTCCGGGTCGGACGTGGCGGGGTTGACCGCCCCCTTGGACGACGCGGCCGGGCCGTGCCACACGAGGGCGTCGCTCGTCGCGTCGTAGGTGCGCGAGAGCGTCAGGCCGATGGCGTCGCTCCCGCTCTGGGCGACGCCGATGTCCACGCTCGTCATCCCGTCCGCGGGGCCCCCGACGGCGGTGAGGGTGCCCTCGTAGGAGAGGAGCTCGAGCACCTGGCCACCGGCGTCGACGAGCGCGAGACCGTCGGGAGCGCCGTTCTGGATGCCGTTGGCGGGGTACTCCACGACCGCCACGGCGGGCCCGTCCGCGGGCGCCGTGACGGCGGGGACGGCGTCGGTGCGGTACACGGCGCCGTTGGCGCCGTTGTAGAGCACGACCTGCAGCCCGTCGGAGGTGGTGCCCGCGGGCAGGTGCACCTCGACGAACTCGCCGGTGTCGGTCCCGGCGTTGTCGTAGTGGATCTCCGAGACGTACGGCAGCGTCGGTGGTGCCGCCTGTGCCGTGCCGGTGGTGAGGCCCGCGATGCCGAGCGCGGCGGCTGCGATGGCAGCGGTGCGGCGTCGGGCTGTCCGGTCGGCCGGTGGTGCTGTGCGCACTGGTCCCCCTCGTGTCGTGGTGGAGCGACCTGGGCCGCGCCACCCCGCCCGCTCGCCCTCGCCTCGTCGCGTGGGTCGCCGGACCGGGGAGCCGCTTCGTCGTCGGCCGCTATCGCACACTTTCACACGGCGGCGACAGGAAAAGGAACCCGGGGTGGACTCCCGCCGGCGCGCAGGGGTCCCGTCGTGGTCAGATGCCGGGCGCGCACACCGCCGACCCGAGCCCCGCGAGCCCGGTGAGGTCGCCGGCCTGGTAGGTCGCGACGCGCGTGGTGGGGTGCATGAGCTGGGTGGGGTCGTCGACGTGGTGCAGCCCGACGAGGTGGCCCAGCTCGTGCCGCAGCACCGCCACGTGCTGCGGGGTCCCCTCGATGAGCGTGCCCGTCAGCGTCTCGGCGTCGAGGTACACGCTGCCGCTGACCCGCACCCGCAGGCCGGTGGTCGGGTCGGTGCCGACCGCCGTCGTCGCCACCCCGCCGGTGTCGCCGGCGAGGTCGGGCACCTGGTCGGGCGTCGCGACGGCGACGAGCACGGGCGCCCAGACGTCGCCGTACAGCTCCGGCTGGAACGCGTCCCGGTCGGGCGAGGGGGCCTCCGCCGTCGTGCCGTCGACGACGAACCGGAGGCCGGTGAGCAGGCCCAGGGTGCCGAGCTCGCGCTCGACCGTCGCGAGGAAGCCCGGCGGCGCCCCGGCCTCGTTGACCACCACGTGCACGAGCCGGCAGGGCGACCAGGCGACGGGCACCGTGCGGCCGGCGTCGTCCTGGGTGTCGATGAACCGGAAGGACGCGTGCGGGGCAGGGACCGCGGGGGCCGCCCCGAGCGGCACGGCGTGCTCGCCGACGCCGGGCGGCGGGTGGTCCCGACCGGTGGCCGGGGGCAGGTCGTCGCCACCGAGCACGGGGTCGACGAGCACCGA
Organism: Actinomycetes bacterium; assembly: GCA_023430425.1. Next base: position 3,607 of record JAEZAR010000141.1, read on the forward strand.
CCAGTCGGGCTCGGCGTCGCCCCACAGGCCGGTGCGCCAGCTCACCCAGCCCGCCACGAGGGCCAGGACGAGCAGGACACCGAGCCACGTGCTGGTGGCGCTCCGGCGGCGGACCGCCGGGGTGTCCGACGTGTCCAGCGTGCCCAGCGGGCCGTGCGCACCGTGCGCGCCGTAGGGGTACGGCGCCCCGTCCGAGCCGGGGCCGGCGACGCGGGTGCCGGGGTGCCGGGCGGGGTCCGGGCTGCCGAAGGCGTCCTCGACGACCCAGGCGGGCGTGCGACCGGTCGGGGACCGCGGCAGGTCGTCGGGGGAGGCCACACCGGGGCATCGGCACGCGGCGGGGCGGGCATGAGACGATCACGGTCGCCATCACGAAGGGGGTACGGCATGGTGGACGAGCAGCAGGAGGCCAGGCGCCCGGGGGGCCACCCTGGGACGGAGCACGCCCGGCCCGGTCCCGCGGCCCCCGGCCCTACGGCGGAGGAACAGGCTGTCTCGTTCGCCGACGCGCTCGCGGGGAGAGGGGCCCGGGCGCGGGGGGTGCGGGTGCTCGTGGTCCTGGTCCTGGTGGTGGTCGCCGCCGCCGCCGTGGTGACGCTGGTCCAGGCGGTCTCCGGGAACCTCTGACCCGGCGCTCCGCCGGCCCGCCGGGACGCGCCGAGGGGTACGTGTGTGCGGCAGGGGAAGCCCGCGGTGACGGACGTCATACCCGCCCTTTGCTCGCCGCGGAACATCCCATGAGTGCCGCACGTTCTACCAGGCACCATGACGAAGCTCAGGCGATACGAGGAGTTCGAGGACGAGAGCGGCCGCACCGTGCGCTACCGGCGCGGGGAGGCGGGCGGTCTCGTGGCCGACGACGCCCTGGTGGCGGCGGACGCGCAGATCGGTGATCAGGCGTGGGTGGACCCCGGCGCCAGCGTCGAGGCAGGCGCGGTGGTCGGCGCACGCGCCGGCATCGGCTCGGGTTCCGTCATCGGCCCCAATGCGGTGATCGGCCATGACTGCCAGATCGGCCGCGACTGCTTCGTCGGGCCAGGCGCCACCCTGCAGTAT
>JAEZAR010000175.1 GCA_023430425.1 Actinomycetes bacterium
GGGCGGACCGGTGGTGGCGACCCGGCCACGCTCGCGCACGCGCTCGCGCTGTACCGCGGGCCCACCTGGACGGTGGCCGACGTGGCGCTGGTCTCCTCCCTGCTCGGCGAGGGTCCGGCAGGGGGTCCGCGGCACGACGTCGTGCACGTGGCGCCCCTTCGCCCTGTGGCAGGATGAGCGCGTGCGCAGGACCGATCGCCGATTTAGCGGGCCCGCAGGCGGGCCGCGCGGCTGATCCGCGCACGGGAGCCGGGGACGGCGATCCGGGGAGCCCACTGCGGGCAGCGGTGGCGAGGTCCGATGCCCTGACCGTCCACTCCCCTGGAAGGCACCATGTCCGACCCTGTCTCGCCAGTCGACGCCGCGGGCGTCCGGGCGGCCGTCGACGACGCGCTCGCGGCTGCCGCCGCGGCCGGCGACCTCGACGACCTCAAGGCCGTCCGCCTCGCCCACGCGGGGGACAAGAGCCCCCTCGCCCTCGCCAACCGGGCGATCGGAGGGCTCGAGCCGGCGCAGAAGGCCGAGGCCGGCCGCCTCGTCGGGCCGGCCCGGGCCGAGGTGAACGCGGCGCTGGCCGCGCGCCAGGCCGAGCTCGAGGCGGAGCGCGACGCCCGCGTGCTGGTGGAGGAGGCGGTCGACGTCACCCTCCCCGTCGGGCGCACGCTCGTGGGTGCGCGGCACCCGCTCGAGACGCTCGCGGAGCGCATGTGCGACGTCTTCGTCGCGATGGGCTGGGAGGTCGCGGAGGGGCCTGAGGTCGAGACCGAGTGGCACAACTTCGACGCCCTCAACTTCGACCCGGACCATCCCGCCCGCGCGATGCAGGACACCTTCTTCGTCGCCCCCGAGGGCTCGGGCGTCCTGCTGCGGACGCACACCTCGCCGGTCCAGGCCCGGGCGATGCTGGAGCGCTCCGCGGAGCTGCTCGAGGCCGGTCGCGGGATCTACGTCGTGTGTCCCGGCACGACGTTCCGCACCGACGAGCTGGACGCCACCCACACCCCGGTGTTCCACCAGATCGAGGGGCTGGCCGTGGACCGCGGGCTGACGATGGCCCACCTGAAGGGCACCCTCGACCACTTCGCCCGGGCGATGTTCGGCCCCGACGCCGTCACGCGCCTGCGCCCGTCGTACTTCCCCTTCACGGAGCCGAGCGCCGAGATGGACCTGCGCTGCTTCGTGTGCGGCGGGACGGACGCGCAGTGCCGCACCTGCTCCGGCACGGGGTGGATCGAGTGGGGCGGGTGCGGCATGACCCACCCGAACGTCATCCGGGCGGCGGGGATCGACCCCGACGTCTACACCGGGTTCGCGTTCGGCATGGGCGTGGAGCGGACCCTGATGTTCCGCCACGGCGTGCGGGACATGCGGGACATGGTCGAGGGCGACGTGCGGTTCAGCCGCCAGTTCGGGATGGAGCTGTAATGGTCCGGGTACCGCTCACGTGGCTCGCGGAGTCGGTGGACCTCGCCGGCGCGACCGCGGAGGAGGTGGCCGCCGCGCTCGTGCGCGTCGGCCTGGAGGAGGAGGGCATCCACGGGTCGGAGGTGACCGGCCCGCTCGTCGTGGGGCGCGTCCTGACGCTGGAGCAGGAGACCCACAAGAACGGCAAGACGATCAGCTGGTGCCGGGTGGACGTGGGCCCGGAGCACAACGACCCCGCCGACGGCGAGGTGCCCGCGGGGCGCGGGATCGTGTGCGGCGCCCACAACTTCGCGGCCGGGGACTGGGTGGTCGTCGCCCTGCCGGGCTCCGTGCTGCCCGGGCCGTTCCCGATCACGGCCCGCACGACCTACGGACACGTCTCCGACGGGATGATCTGCTCCGCACGCGAGCTCGACCTGGGCGAGGACCACTCGGGGATCATCGTGCTCACCGAGTACGAGCACGACCCTGCCGACCTGACCCCAGGGCAGGACGCCGTCGAGCTGCTCGGGCTGGGCGAGCGGACGGTCGAGGTCAACGTCACCCCCGACCGCGGCTACTGCTTCTCGGTGCGCGGGATCGCCCGTGAGTACGCGCACGCGACCGGGCGCACCTTCCGCGACCCGGCCCTCGCGGTGACGCCGCCCGCGGCGACCACGGGCGGGTTCCGCGTCGAGGTGGCCGACGACGCCCCCGTGCGCGGCCGCGTCGGCTGCGACCGGTTCGTGGCGCGCGTCGTGCGGGGCGTGGACGCCACCGCGCCGAGCCCGGCCTGGCTGGCGCGCCGGCTCACCCAGGCCGGGATGCGGCCGATCTCGCTCGCGGTGGACGTGACGAACTACGTCATGCTCGAGCTCGGTCAACCGCTGCACGCCTACGACCTGGCCCTGGTGCACGGGCCGATCGTGGTGCGGCGCGCCCGGCCGGGGGAGCGGCTCGTCACGCTCGACGACACCGACCGTGAGCTGCACGCCGAGGACCTGCTGATCACGGACTCGCCGGACGGGGCGGCCGGCGGGCGCGTCATCGGGCTGGCCGGTGTCATGGGCGGCGCGAGCACCGAGGTGTCCGGCGCGACGCGCGACATCCTCCTCGAGGGCGCCCACTTCGACCCGGTCTCGATCGCGCGCACGGCGCGGCGCCACCGGCTGGGCTCGGAGGCCTCCCGCCGCTTCGAGCGGGGCGTCGACCCCGAGCTCGCGCCGCGCGCGGTGCAGCGGGCGATCGACCTCCTGGTGCGCTTCGGCGGTGGCGTGGCCGACCCGGAGGTGACGGATCTCGTCGCCCTGCCGCCGGTCGCCCCCGTCGTCATGCCCGCCGGGTTCCCCGCGCGCATCGTCGGCTTGTCGTACTCCGACGAGGAGGTCCGCGGTGTGCTCGAGGCGATCGGGTGCGCCGTCGCCCCCGACGGCGACGCGCTCGCCGTGACGCCCCCGTCGTGGCGGCCGGACCTGACGACGGCGATCGACCTCGTGGAGGAGGTCGCCCGGCTCCACGGCTACGAGCACCTGCCCTCCGTGCTGCCGGCGGCCGCGTCGGGCCGGGGCCTCACCCACGCCCAGCGGGTGCGCCGGTCCGTGGCCCGCGCGCTCGCCGAGCGAGGCCTCACCGAGGTGCTGACGTACCCGTTCGTCGGCGAGGAGCGGTTCGACGACCTCGGGCTGCCGCCCCAGGACGACCGTCGACGGGCCGTCCGCCTGCTCAACCCGCTCAGCGACGCCCAGCCGCTCCTGCGGACGTCCGTCCTCGCGACCCTCGTGGACGCCGTGCGGACGAACGTGGGGCGCGGCACGCCCGACCTCGCCGTCTTCGAGATCGGGCGCGCGTACCGGGCCGAGGGCACCGGCGTGGCCCCCCGCCCCCCGGTCGACCGGCGACCCACCGACGCCGAGCTGGCCGAGCTCGACGCCGCGCTGCCGGTCCAGCCGCGACACGTGGCCGGCGTGCTGACGGGCAACCGCCTGCCCGCCGGCTGGCAGGGGCCGGCGCAGCCGTTCGACTGGTCGGACGCCGTCGACGCCGCACTGCTGGTCGCGCGGACCACGGGCGCCGACGTCGAGGTCTCCGCCGACGCGCACGAGCCGTGGCACCCCGGCCGGTGCGCCCGGATCACCGTGCCCGACGGCCGCCTCGTCGGGCACGCCGGCGAGCTGCACCCGCGGGTGCTCGCCGCGCTCGACCTGCCCGCACGCACGTGCGCGTTCGAGGTCGACCTCGACGCGCTGGTCGCGGCCGGGGAGGGCGGGATCGCCGGGGCCGTGCCCGTGTCGGCCCACCCCGTGGCGAAGGAGGACCTCGCCTTCGTCGTCGACGAGGCGCTCGGGGCCGCCCACCTCGTGGCCACGGTGCGCGCGGCGGGCGGCGACCTGCTGGAGGACGTCCGCCTCTTCGACGTCTACCGCGGCGAGCAGGTGGGCGAGGGGCGCAAGTCCCTGGCGGTGACGGTGCGGCTCCGGGCCCGCGACCGGACCCTTGCCGCCGACGAGATCGCCGGCGTCCGCGCGGCGGTCGTCGAGGCCGTCGCGCGCGAGCACGGCGGGACGCTGCGGGCGTAGCCCGTCCTCAGTAGCCCTCGGGCCGGTGGGGCACGTAGTGCTCCTCGAGGCGGGCGACCTCGTCCTCGGAGAGCTGGAGGTCGAGGGCGCCGATCGCGTCGTCGAGCTGGGCGAGCCTCGTCGCGCCGACGATCGGTGCCGTCACCACGGGCTTGCCGAGCAGCCAGGCCAGGGCGACCTGCGCCCGCGGGACGCCGCGCTCGGCCGCGACGGCCCCGACGGCGTCCACGACGCGCCGGTCGGGGTCGACGGCCTGGTGGTACAGCTCGCTGCCGAACCGGTCGGTGCGGCTGCGGGCGGTCTCCTCGTCCCAGCCGCGCGCGAGGCGCCCGCGGGCGAGCGGGCTCCACGGGAGCACGCCGAGCCCCGCGTGGGCGCAGTAGGGGAGCATCTCCCGCTCCTCCTCCCGCATGAGCAGGTTGTACTGGTCCTGCATCGAGACGAACCGGGTCCAGCCGCCGGCGTCGGCGACGTGCTGCGCCTCGACGAGCTGCCACGCGTGCATCGACGAGGCCCCGAGGTAGCGCGCCTTGCCGGCGCGGACGACGTCGTGCAGCGCCTCGAGCGTCTCCTCCACGGGCGTGCGCGGGTCGTACCGGTGGATCTGGAGCAGGTCCACGTAGTCGGTGCCCAGCCGGCGCAGGCTCGCGTCCACCTGCGTGAGGATCGCCCCGCGGGAGAGCCCGCCGCCGTTCGGCCCGGGCCCCATCCGGCCGTGGACCTTCGTGGCGACGACGACCTCCTCGCGCCGCGCCACCTGGCCCAGGACGTGACCGAGGATCTCCTCGCTCGAGCCGTCGGAGTACACGTTGGCCGTGTCGAAGGTGGTGATGCCCGCCTCGAGCGCGCGCACGATGAGCTCCCGGGCCTGCTCGGCCGGCAGCGTCCAGGGGTGGGTGCCGCGCCCCGGGTCGCCGAAGGACATGCACCCGAGCACGATGCGCGAGACGCGCAGGCCGCTGTCGCCGAGCCGGACCTGGTCCATGGGTCTCCTCCAGCCGTCGGGGGTGGGGCGCCGGTGCGCGGCGCGTCAGGGCACGAGCAGCACCTTGCCGGTCGTCGCCCGGCCCTCGAGCGCGCGGTGCGCCGCCGCGGCGTCGGCCAGCGGGAACGTCGCGCCGACGCGCACGTCCAGGGTGCCGGCCAGCACCGCGTCGAACAGCTCGCGGGCCCGCCGGCCGAGCTCGTCCGGTGTCGCCGTGTAGTCCCGGATCGAGGGCCGGGTGAGGAACAGGGAGCCGCGCGCCTCGAGCCGCATCGGGTCGAACGGCGGCACCGCGCCCGACGCGCCGCCGAAGAGCACCATCGTCCCGCGCGGCCGCAGGCACGCGAGCGAGCCCTCGAAGGTCGCGGCGCCCACCCCGTCGTACACGACCTGCACCCCGTGCCCGCCGGTCAGGCCCCGCACCGCCTCGGGCAGGTCGTGCGCGAGGTCCGCCATCCGGTCGTACCGCAGGACTTCGCTCGCACCGGCTGCGCGGGACAGGGCCTCCTTCTCGTCGGTGGAGACAGTGGTGACCACGCGGGCGCCCGCGGCCGACGCGAGCTGGGTGAGGAGCAGCCCGACGCCGCCGGCCCCGGCGTGCAGGAGGACGTCCTGGCCCGCCCGGACCGGGAACGTGGACCGCACGAGGTAGTGCGCGGTGACGCCCTGGAGCAGGAGGGCGGCGGCCGTGCGTGCGGGCACGCCCTCGGGCACGGGCACGACCTGCTCCGCGACCACCCGGACGTGCTCGGCGTAGGAGCCCTCCGAGCCGGCCACCCAGGCGACGGTGTCCCCGACGGCGACGTCGGCCACGTCGTCCCCGACGGCGACCACGGTCCCGGCGCCCTCCGCGCCGACGACGTGCGGGAACGGTGTCGGGTAGCGGCCGCTGCGGCGGTAGGTGTCGACGAAGTTGACCCCGGCGGCCGCGACCTCGACGACCACCTGCTCCGGCTCGGGCGCCGGGTCGGGCAGGTCGACGACGGCGAGGACCTCGGGCCCTCCGGGGCGGGTGGCCTGGACTGCGCGCATGCCCCGATCCTGCACCGGCCCGGGCGCGGCGGCGAGGACACGTCTCAGGCGTGAGCCAGGTCACGTGCACAGCACCCGGGCGCCCCGCTAAGGTTAGGTAATGCTTACCTCACCCGGGGTCCGCGAGATCGTCCGGTCCGACCGTCCGGCGTACCGCCCGTTCCGCGTGACCGTGACCGCGACGCGACGGATGTGCCCGTCGTTCCTGCGCGTCACCCTGGCGGGAGAGGACCTGGACCTCTTCGGACGCGACGGCCTGGACCAGCGCGTCAAGATCGTCTTCCCGCTGCCCGACGGGACGCTCTGCGACATCACCGACGAGGCCACCGTCGAGGACGGCACCTGGTACGAGCGGTGGCGTGCGCTGCCCGACGACCGCCGTCACCCCGTGCGCACGTACACGGTGCGCCGCGTGCGCCCCGACCGGCGCGAGCTCGACATCGACCTGGTCGTCCACGGCGGCACCGGGCCCGCGGCGCGGTGGCTGGAGGCGGTCCGGCCGGGTGACGAGGTGGTCGTCGTCGGCCCGGACGCCCGGAGCATCCACAGCCACGTCGGGATCGACTTCCACCCGGGCCCGGCCCGGCGCCTGCTGCTCGCGGGCGACGAGACCGCCGCCCCCGCGATCTCCGCGATCCTCGAGGCCCTGCCCGCGGACCGGTCGGCGCAGGCCTTCATCGAGGTGCCCGACGCCGAGGACCGGTTCGCCCTCGACCTCCCGCCGACGGCCCACGTCGCCTGGCTGCCGCGCGAGGGGGCCGCCGTCGGTGCCCGGCTGGTGCCCGCCGTCACGGGGTGGGCC
>JAEZAR010000178.1 GCA_023430425.1 Actinomycetes bacterium
GGGCGGACCGGCGGAGCCGGACGAGGTCGCCGCCCGGGGGTCGCAGCGCTCGCAGCGGCCGGACTCGAAGGCCTTCCGCGCCTTCGTCGCCGACCGGTGGGCCGACCGACCGCGCACAACCCCGGAGCCGAGCCCGGCCGCACCGTTCGCGGCGGCGCGGCGGGAGCGGGTCTCGGCACGCTTCCCGGGGGAGCGGCTCGTGGTCCCCGCCGGGCCGCTGCGGACGCGCTCGAACGACACGGACTACCGGTTCCGTCCGCACTCGGCCTTCGCGCACCTCACGGGGCTGGGCACCGACCAGGAGCCGGACGCCGTCCTCGTCCTGGACCCGGTCGAGGGACCCGACGGCGCCCCCGGCCACCGCGCCGTCCTGTACTTCCGGCCCGCGGCGGGCCGCGACACCGAGGAGTTCTTCGCCGACGCGCGGTACGGCGAGTTCTGGGTGGGCGCCCGGCCGGGCCTGGCGGACCTGGCGGCGCTCACCGGCATCGAGACGGCGCCGCTCGCCGACCTGCTCGACGCGCTGGCCAAGGACGTCGGCCCGGACGGCGTGCGGCTGCGGGTGGTGCCCGGCGCCGACGACGGCGTGGCCGCGGCCGTGGACGCCGCCCGCCTCGACGCGACGACCGAGGAGGAGGCGGCCGCCGCCGACGCCGAGCTGCTCGAGGTGCTGTCGGAACTGCGCCTGGTCAAGGACGAGCACGAGGTCGAGCAGATGCGCGAGGCGGTCGCCGCGACCGTCGCGGGGTTCGAGGAGGTCGTGCGCAACCTGCGCCGGGCCACCCGGCACCGCCGGGGCGAGCGGGTCGTCGAGGCCGCGTTCGACGGGCACGCGCGCGAGGAGGGCAACGCGGTCGGCTACGAGACCATCGCGGCCGCCGGCGACCACGCCACGACGCTGCACTGGATCCGCAACGACGGCGCGGTGCGCGACGGCGACCTCGTCCTGCTCGACGCGGGCGTGGAGGTGGAGTCCCTGTACACGGCCGACGTCACCCGCACGCTGCCCGTCAGCGGACGGTTCAGCGAGGTCCAGCGGCGCGTGTACGAGGCGGTGCTCGACGCCGCGGACGCCGCCTTCGAGGCGGCCCGCCCGGGCGCCCGGTTCCGCGACGTGCACGCGGCGGCGATGGAGGTGGTCGCCTCCCGGCTCGAGGAGTGGGGCCTGCTGCCCTGCTCCGCGGAGGAGTCGCTCGCGCCCGACGGCCAGTACCACCGCCGGTGGATGGTGCACGGCACGTCGCACCACCTCGGCCTCGACGTGCACGACTGCGCGCAGGCGCGGCGCGAGCTCTACGTGGACGGGGTCCTCGAGCCGGGCATGGTGTTCACCATCGAGCCGGGCCTGTACTTCAAGGCCGACGACCTCGCCGTCCCGGAGGAGTACCGGGGCATCGGCATCCGGATCGAGGACGACGTGCTCATCACGCCCGACGGCGTCGAGAACCTGTCCGCGGCGCTCCCGCGCCGACCGGACGACGTCGAGGCGTGGATGGCGGGCCTGCTGACCGACGGCTGACTGCGAGCCGCGCTGCGAAGGGGGGAGCCACGGTGACCGACCAGGGACCCAGGACGGGGCCGGAGCGCGCGACCCCGGCGGTGCCCCACGACGTGCTCTCCTGCCGCGAGCCGTGCCGCGTGCCCGCGGACGGCGTCGGGCTGCGCCCGTGGGACCCCGCTGACGCGCCGGCGGTCCGGGATGCGTTCGCCGAGCCGGGCATCGCCGCCTGGCGGGCCCGTCAGCCGGACGAGCAGTCGGACGAGCCCGACGCCTGGATCCGCCGCTGGCACACGTGGTGGACGGAGGGGACGGACGCGGGGTGGGCGGTGACCCAGCCCGGCGACGAGGAGGCCCAGGGCTACGTCGGCCTGCGGCGCATCCGGCCCTTCGACGCGTCCGCCGAGCTGTCCTACTGGATGCTGCCGGAGGCACGGGGGGGCGGGCTCGCCCGCCGCGCGGCCGTCGCGGCGACCCGCTGGGCGTTCGACGACCTCGGCCTGCACCGCGTGTGGCTCGTGCACGCCGTGACGAACGTGCGCGCCTGCGCGGTCGCGAGCGGTGCGGGGTTCCGGGCCGAGGGGACGTCGCGCGGCTACCTCCGGATGCCCGACGGCTGGCAGGACGCCCACCTGCACGCGCGCCTCGCGTCCGACTGATCCCGGGCGCCCGACGCCGGGATGCGCTCACCCGCGCGCCGCCGCGCCCCCGTCCCGCCGCGCCGCCTGGTCGTCCCGGGCGAGCCGGCCGGCCTGCTCCAGGGCGCGACGCAGGAGCCACTCCACGTGCGCGTTCGTGCTGCGCAGGTCGTCCGCGGCCCAGCGGGAGAGCGCCTCGTGGACCGCCGGGTCCAGGCGCAGCAGCATCGCCTTGCGCTCGCGCCCCCGCACCGGCGACGAGCCGGACGACGGGCCGGGCGGGGAGCCGTCCGGCCCCTCGCCCGGCCCGGTCGCCGCGCCGTCGGTCACTGGTACAGGGTCCCGGTGTTGACGACGGGTGTCGCGCGGGAGTCGCCGCACAGCACGACGAGGAGGTTCGAGACCATCGCGGCCTTGCGCTCCTCGTCGAGCTCGACGATCGACTCGCGGCTGAGCTGGTCCAGGGCCATCTGCACCATGCCCACGGCCCCTTCCACGATCCGCGAGCGCGCGGCGACGACGGCCGCGGCCTGCTGGCGCTGGAGCATGGCCTGGGCGATCTCCGGCGCGTAGGCGAGGTGGCTGATGCGGACCTCGAGGATCTCCAGGCCCGCCGCCACCACCCGGGCGGCGACCTCGTGGGCGAGCTCGAGGGAGACCTGGTCCGTCGAGCCGCGCAGGGAGGCGGCGTCGTCGGCGGCGTCGTACGGGTAGGCGCCGGCGACGTGTCGCACGGCGGCCTCGGACTGGACGTGGATGAAGTCCTGGTAGGCCTCGACCGCGAAGGTTGCCTTGGCCGTGTCCGCGACCTGCCAGACGACGATCGCCGCGATCTCCACGGGGTTGCCCGTCGCGTCGTTGACCTTGAGGTGGCCGGTCTCGAAGTTGCGCACACGCACCGACACACGCCGGTGCGTGGTCAGCGGAGCGAGCCAGACGAGACCCGTCTCGCGGACGGTCCCGACGTAGCGGCCGAAGAACTGCACCACCTGGGTGGTCCCCGGCGGGACGACGGCGAGCGCGGCGGCGACCACGGAGCCCAGGAGCACCGCCACCGCACCGCCGACGCCGGCGACCACGCTGCCCGAGGTCTCGGCGGTGGCGAACAGCCACACGCTCCCGCCGAAGAGCACGAGCATCACGAGGACGCCCAGGAATCCGTTCGCGTGCCACGCCGGGCGCTCCGCGATGCGCACCTCGGTGGCCTGGAGGCCGACGGGGGCGGCCGAGGGCTCGAGCTGGGGGTCCCGTTCGACGACGGCGGTCATCACATGCCCTTCCGGTGGAGGACGCGCGACCGTCGCGCGTCATCATAGTGATATCACCATGATGACACGGACGTCATGGGCCGAACGTCATGCCCGGCCCGGGGCGACGTCGGCCGTGGGGGCCGGTCGGCGGGGTGCCCGGGTCGCGCAGGCCCTCAGGAGGACGGCGGCGGCGTCGTCGGCGGCTCGAGCGGGCCGCCCGACGGCGGGCCGTACTGGCC
>JAEZAR010000251.1 GCA_023430425.1 Actinomycetes bacterium
CATCGGGACCCTCGCGTCCCTGCTCTGGGCGGCCGGCGTGGGCGCTCTCGGCGTCGCCCTGCTGCGCTGAGGTCGCCCGGGCCGGACCCGGCCCGGCCGCTAGACTCGACCGCGGCCCGCGCCCCGCGACGGCGACGCGGCCGGCCTCACCCGCTCATCCGCGCCCGGCGCCCCTGCGCACCCGACGACCAGGAAGACCCACGTGGCCACGACGAACGACCTCAAGAACGGCATGGTGCTCAACCTCGACGGCCAGCTCTGGTCCGTCGTAGAGTTCCAGCACGTCAAGCCCGGCAAGGGCGGCGCCTTCGTCCGCACGAAGCTCAAGAACGTGCTCTCCGGCAAGGTGCTCGATCGGACGTTCAACGCCGGGACGAAGGTCGAGACGGCCACCGTCGACCGCCGCGACATGCAGTACCTGTACAAGGACGGCGACGACTTCGTCTTCATGGACCCCGACACCTACGACCAGGTGCACATCACGGCCGCCGTGGTCGGCGACGCCGCCAAGTACCTCCTCGAGAACCAGACGGCCACCGTCGCCCGCCACGACGGCGAGCCGCTGTACGTCGAGCTCCCGGCGGCGGTCGTGCTCGAGATCTCCTACACGGAACCCGGGCTGCAGGGCGACCGGTCGACGGGCGGCACCAAGCCCGCCACGCTGGAGACCGGCACCGAGATCCAGGTGCCGCTGTTCCTGGAGACGGGCACGAAGGTGCGCGTCGACACGCGCGACGGGTCGTACCTGGGCCGCGTGAACGACTGACGTGGCGGCCCGCAGCAAGGCCCGCAAGCGCGCGCTGGACGTGCTCTTCGAGGCCGACCAGCGCCAGCTCCCACCCCTGGAGGTGCTGGCCGAGCGGCTGCGCGTGCCGGGCACGCAGGCCGCGCTGCCGCAGTACGCCGCCGACCTCGTCGAGGGTGTGGTGGAGCACCGGACCCAGATCGACGAGCTGATCAGCACCTACTCCCGTGGCTGGACGCTGGAGCGCATGCCCGCGGTGGACCGCGCCGTGCTGCGGCTCGGTGCGTTCGAGGTGCTGTACCGCGACGACGTCCCCGACGCGGTCGCCGTGGACGAGGCCGTCGAGCTCGCCCGCGCCCTCTCGACCGACGACTCGCCCGCGTTCGTCAACGGGCTCCTGGGGCGCCTCGTCGAGCTGAAGCCGACGCTGCTGGCCTGAGGCGGCCCTGCCCCCCAGGCGGCCTGAGCCCGGGGCTCGCGTCCCTACGCGGTGGCCGCCGGGACGAGGTGCTCGGACCGGTGGGGCCCGCTCAGCGCACCCACGCCCTCGGCCGACCGGGCGCCGGGCCGCCGGCCCCGCACGGGCAGTGTCGGCGCCGGGCGACCCAGCATGAAGCCCTGCACGGTGCCGACGCCCATCGACACCAGCGTCGTCAGCTCCTCGGCGCGCTCCACGCCCTCGGCGACGACGTCGAGGTCGTGGGCCTGCGCCACGGCGAGGACGGCCCGGAGGACGGCGTCGCCCGCCGGCGTGCCCGAGGCGCGCACGAACGCCTGGTCGACCTTGAGCACGTGCACGGGCAGCTCGGCGAGGCGCGCGAGCGAGCTGTAGCCGGTGCCGAAGTCGTCGAGCGCGATCCGGACCCCGCGGGCCGCGAGGGTGGCGAGCGCGGCGCGGGCGTGCTCCGCGTCGTGCAGCAGCGCGGTCTCGGTGACCTCGACGGTGAGCCGGTGCCACGCTCCGGGGCCCCACGACTCCTCGACCTGACGGAGGAAGTCGACCTCGTCGAGCTGGCGCGCCGAGACGTTGACGGCCACCGGCAGGTCGTACTTCTCCGACGCCGCGCGCGCCGCGGCGAACACCTGGCGACCGATGTCGACGATGAGTCCCGTCTCCTCCGCCAGCGGCAGCCACTCCTTCGGCAGGCGCAGCTCCCCGCCCCGCCGCCACCGGGCCAGCGCCTCGAGCCCGACGACCTCGAGCGTCCCGGAGTCGGTCAGCGGCTGGAAGTGCACCACGACGTCGCCCGCGCCGATCGCGTGCTCGAGCTCGCGCCGCATCGTGGTGCGCGCCACGAACTCCGCGCGCAGGGCGTCGTCGTAGAACGCGGCGCCACGACCGGTGCGGCGGGCGGCGAGCATCGCGAGGTCGGCGCCACGGACGAGCGCGTCGACGTCGCGCACCTGGCCGGGTCGCCACACGGCGACGCCCACGGCGAGCGGCGTGCCGGGCACCCGGTGCGCGAGGTACCCGAAGCGGTGGTGCACGCGGTCGGCGAGGGCGAGCAGCTCGGTGTCGTCGCCCGCCCGCTCGACGACGACGACGAAGTGGTCGCCGCCGTGCCGGGCGACGAACCGGGTCGGCCCCACCGCGTCCACGAGCTGGAGCGCGACGCGCTGCAGGAGCCGGTCGCCCCACTCGCGCCCGCGGAGGTCGTTCGCGTGCTTGAACCCCTCCAGCGCGCACAGGAGCACCGCGACGCGCGTGCTCTCCACCTCGGCCTTGCCGAGCACCGCGGCGAGGTGACTGTCGAGCGCGGGGCGGTTGTGCAGCCCGGTGAGGGCGTCCGTGTAGGCGGCCGTGCGCAGCTTCGCCGTGAGCGTGTGGCGCTCCGCGGCGTTGGAGACCACGCGTGCGACGTCACGCAGGAACGACTGCTCGTCGGGCAGCAGCGGGCGCCCGTCGGCGGAGTAGAGCTCCGTGACGAACCGGTCCCGCGAGAGCGGCCGGAGCGTGCCCTGGATCGAGGGGTCGCCCAGGAGCTCGCGGCACCGCCGACGCGCGTCGTCGAGCAGGTCCTCGGGCGTGCGCAGCAGCCACGCCGAGTTGGCCACCGACGCGATGGCGTCCCGCATGCGGGCCCGACGGTCGGCCGCGCGGCGCACCGCGCGCACCCGGGCGGCCGCGAGCACCTCGAGGCCCACGACGAGCGGGACGGGCCACAGGCCGCGCAGCAGCTCGGCGGTCGCCGACGCCGGCAGCAGCGCCGCGACGACGACGGCCACCACGGCGAGCACGGAGCACGCCGCGACGACGGTGCCCGTCCCGGTCACCTCCAGGCCCCGGACCGCGCGCAGCACGTAGGCGCCCACGACCGCGACGGGGACGAGCTCCACCACGGGGAGCAGGGGACCCGGTACAGCCAGGCCCGGGGCGACCACGTCGGCGACCAGCACGGGCGTGGTCCACCACAGGACCGCAGCCGCAGCGAACCAGGCGACCAGGCCCGTGACCAGGCCCCGGACGGACGGCCCGCAGGTGAGCGTCTGGACCGCGGGCAGGCTCAGGGCGAGCGCCGCGCCGAACGCGAGGAAGCGCGCGAACAGGAGGGGTCGCGCCCCGGCGTCCGGCGCCACCACCGCGGCCACGCCGCCCAGCAGGCACACCGTGGCGAGCGCGAGGGACCACGCGGCGCTCCACCGCACGCCGCTGCGGCGCAGCTCGTCGCGCCACGTGCCGGACTCGACGGCGACGAGGCCCACGACGACGCCCGCGACCAGGCACTGGGCGACGACGATCCAGGAGGGGAGCGAACCCACGAGGCAACTATCGGGTCCGCCCGGCGATCACATGAGGCGTTTCATCCGAACATTTCGATCTTGTGAACAATTGCCCGGCCGTCAGGAGCGGCCGTCCGGCGGCTCGTCGACGTGCCCGAACCGGTGCCGTGTCCGGCTCACCGCCTGCTCCCGCAGCACGCACAGGAGCTCCCGACGTCCGCTCGCGAGCACCGGGTGGTCCAGGAGGGTCACCTCGCCCACGCGCGAGCGCGCGGCGGCCCGCAGACCCGGGCAGTCGCCCACCGCCCGGACGCGGCCGGTGACGTCGCCGCGGCTCACGCGGGCGGCGAACGACGCGTGGTCCTCCGCGTCGGCCCGGGAGACCTCGACGGGCACGCCGACCAGCTCTGCGGCCGCGAGCACGCGGGCCACCTCCCGCCCGCGCGCGCCGTCCCCGACGCGCACCGTCAGCCGGGGCACCGGGCGGTGACGCAGCACGTTCGACTCCGCGCGCAGGGCCGACGGGTCCTGCTCGGAGCCGAGGTCGGCGCGCCACACCCGCCGGTCGTCCGCGCGCGCCCAGGCCAGCCACCCCTCGTCGTCCTGCGGCACCTCGGGGGCGTCGGTCCACGTGCCCAGCTGGGCGACGTAGTCCGGTCCGCCCGCCTTGGCGCCGGGACCGACGGCCGAGGCCTTCCACCCGCCGAACGGCTGTCGCCGCACGACCGCCCCCGTGGTGTGCCGGTTCACGTACGCGTTGCCGACCTCCACGTGCTCGAGCCAGCTGGCGATCTCCTCCTCGTCCAGGGAGTGCAGGCCCCCGGTGAGCCCGAAGGGCACCGCGTTCTGCCACGCCAGGGCCTGGGCGAGGGTGTCCGCCCGCATGACGCCGAGCACGGGACCGAAGCACTCGGTGAGGTGGAAGAACGATCCCGGCGCGACCCCGTGCTTGACCCCGGGCGACCAGAGCCGGCCCGAGTCGTCGAGCCTGCGGGGCCGCACGAGCCACGCCTCACCGGGGTCCAGCCGGGTCAGGGCACGCAGCAGCTTGCCCTCGGGCGGCGCGATGAGCGGTCCCATCGCGGTGGCCGGGTCCGTGGCCGGCCCGACGACCAGGCTCTGCACCGCGTCGGCCAGCTGCCGGCGGAACCGCGCGGACCGGCCGACCGAGCCGACCAGGATGAGCAGCGAGGCCGCCGAGCACTTCTGCCCGGCGTGCCCGAACGCCGAGCGGACGACGTCGGCCACCGCCAGGTCCAGGTCCGCCGAGGGTGTCACGACGAGCGCGTTCTTCCCGGACGTCTCGGCGAGGACCTCCACGTCCTCGCGCCACCCCGCGAACAGCGCCGCGGTCTCGACGGACCCCGTCAGCAGGACGCGCCCGACCGCCGGGTGCCGGACCAGCCGCGCCCCCACCTCGTCCTCGGGGGCCGAGACCACCTGCACCAGGTCGGGGGACAGGCCGTGCTCGGCGAGCGCGGCCCGCACGGCGGCGAGCGCCACCGCCCCGCAGCGGGGCGTCTGCGGTGCGGGCTTGGCGACCACGGGGGAGCCGGCCGCCAAGGCGGCGAGGACCGAGCCCACCGGGATCGCCACCGGGAAGTTCCACGGCGGTGTCACCACGGTCACGCCAGACGGCCGGAACCGGGCCCCGGGCACCACGCCGTCCCCGAGCTCGAGCGCCCGGTCGGCGTAGTACCGCGCGAAGTCGACGGCCTCGCTCACCTCGGGGTCCGCCTCCGCGACCGTCTTGCCGGCCTCGTCGGCCATGACGGCGACGAGGTCCGCACGCCGCGCGGCGAGCAGGTCCGCCGCGCTGCGCAGGACGGCCGCGCGGTCGGCCGG
>JAEZAR010000288.1 GCA_023430425.1 Actinomycetes bacterium
GCGCCCGACGTCGACGAGCGGGCGGCCGCGGACACCGCACCCGCGCGCTGAGCCGGCGCGCCCGCGCGCTATCGTGGGCGGGCTCATGATGACCGCGCCGACGGCGCACGGACTTCGAGACCGAGGCAGGGCGAGGATGACTGAGACCACCCGGAAGCGTGCCCTCATCACCGGGATCACCGGTCAGGACGGCAGCTACCTCGCCGAGCTGCTGCTCGCCAAGGGGTACGAGGTGCACGGCCTCATCCGGCGCGCGTCCACGTTCAACACCGACCGGATCGACCACATCTTCCAGGACCCGCACGAGCCGGACCCGCGGCTGTTCCTGCACTTCGCCGACCTCAGCGACGGCTCCCGGCTCACCACGCTGATGAGCCAGATCCGCCCGGCCGAGGTGTACAACCTCGCGGCGCAGTCCCACGTGCGGGTGAGCTTCGACGAGCCCGAGTACACCGGGGACGTCACGGCGCTCGGCACCATCCGGCTGCTCGAGGCGATCCGCGAGACCGGCGTCGACTGCCGCTTCTACCAGGCCAGCAGCTCGGAGATGTTCGGCGCGAGCCCGCCCCCGCAGAACGAGGAGACGCCGTTCTACCCGCGCTCGCCGTACGGCGTCGCGAAGGTCTACTCGTACTGGATCACCAAGAACTACCGCGAGGCGTACGGGATGTTCGCCACGAACGGCATCCTGTTCAACCACGAGTCCCCCCGGCGCGGCAACACGTTCGTCACGCGCAAGATCACGCGCGCCGTCGCCCGCATCGCGGCGGGCCTGCAGAGCGAGCTCTACATGGGCAACCTCGACGCGGTGCGCGACTGGGGCTACGCCCCGGAGTACGTCGAGGCGATGTGGCGGATGCTCCAGCACGACACCCCTGAGGACTTCGTCGTCGCCACCGGCACGGCGTACTCCGTGCGCGACTTCCTCCAGCTCTCCTTCGAGCACGCGGGTCTCGACTGGCGCAAGTACGTCAAGTTCGACGAGCGGTACCTGCGTCCGACGGAGGTCGACTCGCTCATCGGGGACCCCACGAAGGCGGCCGAGCTGCTCGGCTGGGTGCCGAAGGTGCACACCCCGAGGCTCGCGCAGATCATGGTCGACGCCGACGTCGAGGCGCTCAAGACCGAGGGCACGCGCTACGTCGACCAGGTGCCGACCTCCTGAGCACCCAGGCCCGCGCGGTCGGGGCGGCCCCGGCGGTCGCGGGACCGCCGACGCCGCCCCCCACCACGACCCCGGAGGACCCGTGCGTGCTCTGCTGACCGGCGGCGCCGGCATGCTCGGTCGCACCGTCGCCGACCGATGGCGCCTGACCCGGCCCGACGACGAGCTGGTCGCCGTCGACCGCACCGACGTCGACCTGCGCGACGCCGCCGCCACCCGCGACCTGCTGGACCAGGTGCGGCCCGACGTCGTGGTGCACGCGGCGGCGCGGGTCGGCGGCATCGCGGAGAAGGTCGCGCACCCGGTGACCTACCTGCGCGACAACCTCGCGCTCGACGCGAGCGTGGTCGGCGCCGCGATCGACCTCCGCGTGCCCGAGCTGCTGTACGTGGGCAGCGCCGCGATGTACCCGCAGGCCTACCAGCGGCCCTTCGTCGAGGAGGACCTGCTCACCGGCCCCCTCGAGCCCGCCAACGAGGGCTACGCCGTCGCCAAGATCGCCGGCGCCAAGCTGTGCGAGTACGCCTCGCGCGAGCACGGCCTCGCGTTCCGCGTCGTCCTGCCGTCCAACCTGTACGGCCCGTACGACCACGTCTCCGCCGGCGGCGCGCACCTCGTCGCGGCCGCGCTCGGCAAGGTCCACCGGGCGCACGCCGCCGGCGAGCCCTCGGTGGTCATCTGGGGCGACGGCACCGCCCGGCGGGAGTTCACCTGGGCGGGCGACCTCGCCGCCTGGCTCGTGGCCGGCCTCGGGTCGCTGCGCGACTGGCCGCTGCGGCTCAACCTGGGCTGCGGCGTCGACCACACGATCGACGAGTACTACCGGGTGGCCGCCGAGGTCGTCGGCTACCGTGGCGAGTTCGTGCACGACCTGGACAAGCCGAGCGGCACGCCGCGCCGCCTGCTCGACTCGAGCGCCGCTCGTGCCCTCGGCTGGGACGCACCGACGTCCCTGCGCGACGGCATGGCGCAGGCCTACGACCGACTGCGGCACCAGCTGTGAGGCGTCCCGCCGCGACGCGGCACGCCGCCCGCCCCCGACCCGAGGAAGACCGATGAGCGCCCCCACCCCCGCCTACCCCCTGGCCACCAGCACCTGGGACGACGCCGAGCTGGCCGCCATCGCCGAGGTCGTCGAGAGCGGCCGCTTCACGATGGGGCCGCGCGTGGCGGAGTTCGAGCGCCGCTGCGCCGAGGCGCTCGGCGCGCGGCACGCCGTCATGGTCAACTCCGGCAGCAGCGCCAACCTGCTGGCGGTGGCCGCCGCCGTGCTCGACCCGCGGATCGACCTGGCCGCCGGCGACGAGGTGATCGTCCCCGCGGTGTCCTGGGCGACGACCTACTACCCGCTCGCGCAGTACGGCCTCCGCCTGCGCTTCGTCGACATCGACCTGGACACGCTCAACCTCGACCTGGACGGGGTCGCGGCGGCCGTGACGGAGCGCACCCGCGCCGTCTTCGCCGTCAACCTGCTCGGCAACCCCCTCGACTACGCGCGGCTGCGTGCCGTCTGCGACGAGCACGGGCTGCTCCTGCTCGAGGACAACTGCGAGTCCCTGGGCGCCACGTTCGAGGGCCGGTCCGCCGGCACGTTCGGCCGGATGGGCACGCTCAGCTCGTTCTTCTCCCACCACATCTCGACGATGGAGGGCGGCGTCGTCCTCACCGACGACGAGGAGCTGCGGCAGATCCTGGTGTCGCTGCGTGCGCACGGCTGGACGCGAGAGCTCCCGGTGGACAACGTGGTGCACCCCAAGTCCGGGGACGCGTTCGACGACCTCTTCCGCTTCGTGCTCCCCGGCTACAACGTGCGGCCGCTGGAGATGTCCGGAGCGCTCGGGATCACCCAGGTCGCCAAGCTGCCCGCCCTCGTCGCGGGTCGGCGCCGCAACGCCGACGTCTTCCGCTCGGCCATGGCCGACCTCCCGGTCCGCCTGCAGCGCGAGACGGGCGAGAGCAGCTGGTTCGGGTTCTCGATGGTCCTCGAGGGCCCGCTGGCGGGGCGCCGGCGCGAGCTGGTGGCCGCCCTCGACGCGGCCGGGGTCGAGTCGCGCCCCGTGGTGGCGGGCAACTTCGCCCGCAACCCGGTCATGCGCTACCTCGACGCGGTCGTCCCCGAGCTCCCCGCGGCCGACAAGGTCCACGTGGACGGCCTGTTCGTGGGCAACCACCACTACCCGATCGACGACGGCGTCGCCCTCCTGCGGGACACGGTGGCCGGCCTGCTCTGACCGGTCCCGTCCGGACGGCCGGCGTCAGCGCCGGCGACCCCGCAGCGCGGGGTACTCGGCGAGCGCGCGGTCGAAGGCGGCGAGCGTCTGGTCCGCGACCGTCGGCCAGGAGAACCGCCCGGCCTGCTCGTAGCCCTCGCGCGTGAGCCGCTCGAGGAGCTCGGGCTCGGTCACGGCGCGCGTGATCGCCCCGGCGATCGAGGCGAGGTCGTGCGGGTCGAAGTACAGCGCCGCGTCACCGCCGACCTCGCGGTACACCCCGATGTCGGAGAGCATCACGGGCAGCCCGACGAGCATCGACTCCAGGGCGGGCAGGCAGAAGCCGTCGCAGAACGACGGCATGGCCAGGATCGTCGCCGTCGCGTACAGCTCCTCGAGCTCCTCGGGGGAGACCCAGCTGCGCAGGTCCACCCAGCGCTCGAGACCGAGCTCCTCCACGATCGGCCGCAACGGGTCGTCACCCCGGCTGCCGGTCACCACGAGCGTGGGCCGGACGGTCTCGTCGACGAGCGCCATCGCCCGCACCAGACCCTGGAAGTTCTTGTGCGGCCGCCGGTTGCCGACCGCGAGGACGAGATCGGCACGGCGCGGGCGGTCGGAGCGGGGCTTCGTCGGGTCGGCGGTCCCGGCGAGGGGCACGACCTCCAGGCGGGCGGGGTCGAACTTCAGGTACTTGCGGATCTCCGCCGCCGAGGACTCGCTGTCCGTGAGGATCCGCGTCGCGTTGCGGGCGGCCTGCTTCTCCATCCACTTGACCGGCTCGGTGTACAGCGGCGTGGACATCAGGTGCGGGTGGGAGAAGTAGAGCATGTCGTGCATCGTGATGACGGTCGGCACCGAGGTCCGGCGCGGCCCCAGCGTCGCGGGGCAGTGGATGAGGTCCGCACCCAGGCGTCGGGCCCCCTTCGCGACGCCGACGAGCTCGCCGTAGGCCCAGTGGAACCGGTTCTCCCCCGAGTACCCGCTGTCGACGACCTCGCCGGGGAACCATGAGGTGTCCATCGTCATCAGCTCGGTGCTCGCGAAGCCGACGAACTCGTACGGGGTGCGGCGGCGGCCGAGCTCGCGGTACAGCTCGCGGGCGTAGGTCTCCATGCCTCCCTTGGTCCCGGTGTAGGACAGGAGGTCGACGAGGACGCGGGGCATGACGGCTCCTTGGGGCGCCAGGCGGGGCGGGTGGGCGGCGGGTCAGAGCTCGGGGACGTCGGGCTGCGCGTCGATCCACGCGGCGAGGCGCTCCACGCCGTCGCGGAGCGGGTGCCGGGCCTGCCAGCCCAGCAGCTCGGCGGCCCGCGACGGGTCCGCCCAGGCGTGGCGCACGTCGCCGTCGCGGAACTGGCCGGTGACGCGCGGGGCGGGTGCCCCGTACCGCTCCGCCACGAGCTCGGCCGCGAGTGCGATCGTCTGGTGCTCGCCCGACCCGATGTCGAGGACCTCGCGCACCGGCGTCGCCGACGTGGCCGCGGCGAGCACCGCCCGCGCGACGTCGTCGATGAGCACGAAGTCGCGCCGCACCTGGCCGTCCTCGTACAGCGGGATCGACCGCCCCGCCCGCGCCATGCGGCAGAACAGGGACATGATCCCGGTGTACGGGTTGGACAGCGACTGACCCGGGCCGTAGACGTTCTGCAGCCGCAGGACGACGGGGGCCACGTCGACGGAGTTCGCCCAGGCGCGCAGCACGTGCTCCTGCGCCAGCTTCGTCGCCCCGTACACGCTGACCGGCGCGGGGAGGGTCGTGTCGGCCCGCATCGGCAACGGGGTGGCGCCCGGGTAGTCCCAGCGGCCGCTCTCCAGCACGGCGCGCGTGCGCTGCGGGGGGTGCACCACCGCGCCGTCGGCGGTGCGCCAGGCCCCCTCGCCGTACACCGCCCGCGAGCTGGTGAGCACGACCCGCCGCGGCAGCGCCTCGTGCCGCAGGAGCGCGTCGAGCATCTGCGTCGTGCCGACCACGTTGACCGAGCCGTGGCGGGTCGCCTCGGCGAGCGACTGGCCCGTGCCCGTCTCCGCCGCGAGGTGCACGACGACGTCGGGCCGCAGCCCGGCGCCCAGCAGCTCGTCCCAGGTGCCGCGCTCCGTGACGTCGCCGACGTGCAGCGCGACCCGTGGGTCCAGGCCCGCCGGGCGCTCGGCGCGCGGGTGGATCTGCGGATGGAGGTTGTCGACGGCCACCACGCGGTCGAACGCGTCGGCGAGGCCCGCCGAGGTCGCCGTCCCGATGAACCCCGCCCCGCCCGTGACCAGGCAGGTCCCGCCGCGGGTCGTCGTCGTGCCGGTCCCCTGGCTCACCCG
>JAEZAR010000317.1 GCA_023430425.1 Actinomycetes bacterium
CCCCCGCCGAGCCGTCGGCCGACCGGTGCCCCGCCGGGATCAGCCGTGGCGGGCCGCGGCGACGACGCGCTCGGACTCCCCCGCGCCGAACAGCCAGCCCTGGCCGTACTCCCAGCCGCACGCCCGCAGGAACTGCGCCTGCTCGGCGGTCTCCACGCCCTCCGCGATGGTGATCATCTCCAGCTCGCGGGCCAGCGCGCCCAGCGCCCGGCTCACACGGGCCGCCGCCGGGTCCTCGGGGATCCCCGCGGTGAACGACATGTCGAGCTTGACGCCGTCGACGGGCAGGTCCCGCAGGTACGACAGCGGCGCGATCCCGGTGCCGAAGTCGTCCAGGAGCACCGGGACGCCCGCCGCCCGCAGCTCGACGAGCTCGTGGCGGACGCGGCTCTCGCTCTCCACCAGGCCCGCCTCCGTGAGCTCGACGACCAGCCGCCCGGGCTCGACCCGGTGGCGGTCCAGCGCCATGAGGACCTGCGTCGCGAGCTCGCCGTTGCCGAGCTGGTCGGCGGACACGTTGACCGACACCCAGCGGCCGGTGCCCGCGGTCCGGGCGAGGTAGGCGGCGGCCTGCCGGACCACGTTCGCGCCCAGCGGGACGGCGAGACCGCCCTCGACGGCCGTCGGGAGGAAGGAGCCGGGCAGGAGCAGGCCGCGCTCGGGGTGCTGCCAGCGCACCAGCGCCTCGTGGCCGACCACCTCCCCCGTCGCGAGGTCGACGGTCGGCTGGTAGTGCAGGACGAGCTCGCCCGCCTCGATGGCGTGCACGAGCTCGGCGACCGCGCCGTGCCGGGCGCCCGCCGTGACGACCATCGACGGGTCGTAGACCTCGGTGCGGCTGCGCCCGGCACCCTTGGCCCGGTAGAGCGCCGCGTCGGCCGCGGCGAGCATGCCCATGGCACCCGTGCCGAGGATGGAGGGCTCCGCGACGGCGATGCCGACGCTCGCCCGGACCGGGAGCTGACGGCGGTGGGTGCGGACCGGGTTGAGCAGGCCCTTGTGGATGCCGGCCGCGACCTCGAACGCGATCCGGGCGGCGTCGTCGCCGGTGATCACGACCGCGAACTCGTCCCCGCCCTGCCGCGCCACGAGCCCGCGCCCCGCGGTCGCGCCGCGCAGGACGCCTGCGACGTGCACCAGGACGTCGTCGCCGGCGGCGTGCCCGTACCGGTCGTTGATCTGCTTGAACTCGTCCAGGTCGATCGCGAGCACCGCGATGCGTCCGGGCGCGTCCGGGGGCTCGCAGGCCTGCTGGAGGACGTCCTGCATGTACGCGCGGTTCGCCAGGCCGGTGAGCGGGTCGTGCGAGGCCCGGTGCGCGAGCATCTCCGCCTGGAGCCGCGACTCGGTGATGTCGCGCATCTGGATGACGAAGTGGTCGGCCGCACCCTCCCGCGTGCGGACCAGCACGACGTCGAGCACGACCCAGATCGTCTGCCCGTCCGGCCGCAGGTAGCGCTTCTCGAGGGAGAACCGGTCGCGCTCGCCGGCGAGGAGGCGCTGGACGTTCGCGCGCTCGAGGCCGCGGTCGTCGGAGTGCGAGAGCGCCGACAGGTCGTGGCCGACCAGCACCGACGGGTCGACAGCGAAGAGCGCGGCCAGCGCGGCGTTGACCTGCTGGAGGCGCCACTGCGGGTCCGCGAGCGCCATGCCGATCGGCGCGTTCTCCATCGCGAGACGGAACTGGAGCTCGGACTGCGCGAGGGCGGCGCGGACCTCCCGGGGCCCCGTCACGTCCGCGAGGACGGTGAGCAGGTCGTTGCCGCCGTCGGCGGAGACCACCGTCCTGGTGGCGACCTGCACCCAGCTCACGGGCGCGCCGGTGAGCGGCCGGGCGCCGACGACGAAGGGGGCCGCGTCCGACGTCGGCGTCACCGCGAAGACGGCGCCGGGAACGACGTCCTGCCCCTGCTCGGTGACCCAGCGCACGGGGAGCTCGGCGACCGGCCGGCCCACCATCTGCGCGACGGTGAGGTCGGCGATCCGCGCGGCAGCCTCGTTCGCCAGCAGCACCGTCCCGGCGGCGGAGTGCACGACGACGCCGTCGCGCCCGGCCGCGAGGACGGCCGCCAGCCGGCGCTCGACGCTCGCCGAGGCGAGCCTGCGCGCCCACGCGTCCCGCCGGTTCGCGACCACCAGCCGGGCCACCGCCGCCCCGAGGACGACGACGAGCACCAGCAGCGTGATCGTGAGCGGGCTCAGTCCTCCTGGTCCCATGTCCGTCCGTCGTCGTCCGCCTGGTCGAAGACCTCCCCGGCGCTCTGCGGCTCACCGCGGAGCAGGGCGAGGGTGGCGGCCAGGTCGTCCGGAGCGACGAGGACCTCGCGGGCCTTGGAGCCCTCCGAGGGTCCGACGATCTCACGGGACTCGAGCAGGTCCATGAGCCGGCCCGCCTTGGCGAAGCCGACCCGCAGCTTGCGCTGCAGCATGGACGTGGAGCCGAACTGGGTCGAGATGACGAGCTCCGCGGCCTGGAGCAGGAGGTCGAGGTCGTCACCGATCTCCTCGTCCACCTGCTTCTTCGCCGCGGGCGCCGTCACGTCGCTCCGGTATGTCGGCTTCAGCTGGGTCTTCACGTGCGCGACCACGGCGTGGATCTCCGCCTCGGTCACCCACGCGCCCTGGACCCGCATCGGCTTGGCCGCGCCCATCGGCAGGAACAGGGCGTCGCCCTGTCCGATGAGCTTCTCCGCGCCGGGCTGGTCCAGGACGACCCTCGAGTCCGTGAGCGACGACGTCGCGAACGCCATGCGGGAAGGCACGTTCGCCTTGATCACGCCGGTCACCACGTCCACGCTCGGTCGCTGCGTCGCCAGCACGAGATGGATCCCCGCCGCTCGTGCGAGCTGGGTGATCCGCTGGATCGACGCCTCGACGTCCCTGGGTGCCACCATCATGAGATCGGCAAGTTCGTCCACGATCACAAGGAGATACGGGTACGGGGCTATCTTCCGTTCGCTCCCGGGCAGCGGCTTGACCTTGCCCGAGCGCACGCCGGCGTTGAAGTCGTCGATGTGCTTGTACCCGAACATCGCGAGGTCGTCGTACCGCTGCTCCATCTCGTGGACGACCCACTCGAGCGCCTCGGCGGCCTTCTTGGGGTTGGTGATGATGGGCGTGATGAGGTGCGGGATGCCGTCGTAGACGGTGAGCTCCACGCGCTTGGGGTCGACGAGGATCATCCGCACCTCGTCCGGCGTGGACCGCATGAGGATCGAGACGATCATCGAGTTGATGAAGCTCGACTTCCCGGCGCCGGTGGCGCCGGCCACGAGCAGGTGCGGCATGCGCGCCAGGTTCGCGGTGACGTAGCCGCCCTCGACGTCCTTGCCCACGCCCATGAGCAGCGGGTGCTCGCTGCGCCGGGCCGCCGACGAGCGGAGCACGTCCCCGAGGGAGACCGTCTCACGGTCGGTGTTGGGGATCTCGATGCCGATCGCCGACTTGCCCGGGATCGGGGACAGGATCCGCACGTCGGCGCTGGCCACGGCGTACGCGATGTTGCGGCTCAGGGCCGTGACGCGCTCCACCTTGATGGCGGGCCCGAGCTCGACCTCGTACCGCGTGACCGTGGGGCCCCGCGTGAAGCCGGTCACCTGGGCGTCGATCTCGAACTCCTCGAGGACGTTCGTCAGCGCCTCGACCACCCGGTCGTTCGCCGACGAGCGCACCTTGTGGGGCATGCCCTTCGTGAGCAGGTCCTCCGAGGGCAGCACGTAGAGGACGTCGCCGTCGAGCATCGGCTGCTCGCCGCGCGGGACGGGCGAGGTCGGCGGCGGTGACGGGAGGCGTCCGGCGCCCGGGACGCCGGTGGCGCCGGGGCCGCCGACCTCGTCGGGCGAGCCCGCCGCGGGGAGCGCGGTCGTGGGGACGGAGTCGGCCGGGGTGATCGCGACCACCTCGGTCT
>JAEZAR010000015.1 GCA_023430425.1 Actinomycetes bacterium
CGCCCAGCCCGCCCGCCGAGGCGGCCGCACCGCCGACGCCCTGGCTCAGCATCGTGACGCAGAAGGGGCAGGCGGTCGCCACCGTGGCCGCACCGGTCGCGAGCGCCTCGGCGCCACGGTCGGTCGCGATGCGCGTGCCCGAGGTCTCTTCCATGAACGCGCGCGCACCCCCGGCGCCGCAGCAGAAGGCGCGCTCGCCGGACCGCGGCATCTCCGTGAGCGTCAGGCCGGCGGCGGCGATGAGCTCGCGGGGCGGCGTGTAGACACCGTTGTGCCGGCCCAGGTAGCAGGGGTCGTGGTAGGTGACCGCTCCCCCGGGCGCGTCGTCGGGAGCGTCGCGGGGAGCGCCGTCGGCCGGGCGTCCGGGCCGCAGCCGCCCCTCGGCGACCAGCGTGTCGAGGAGCTCCGTGTGGTGCACCACCTCGAACACCCCGCCGAGCTGCGGGTACTCGTTCCCGAGCGCGTTGAGGCAGTGCGGGCACGTGGCGACGATCCGGGTCGCCCGAGCCTGCGTCAGCGTGTCGATGGTCGCGCGCGCCTGCTGCTGGAACAGCAGCTCGTTCCCCGCCCGACGCGCGGGGTCCCCGCTGCAGCCCTCGGCCTCGCCCAGCACGGCGAACCGGACCCCCGCCGTGTGCAGCAGCTCGGCGACGGCGCGCGACGTGCGGCGGGCCCGGTCGTCGTAGGCGCCGGCGCAGCCGACCCAGAACAGGTAGTCGAGGTCCGTGGCGTCCGGCACGTCGCGGCCGATCACGGGCACCGGGAAGTCCAGCCCCTTGGTCCAGGCGAGACGGTCGCGCGCGGGGGCGCCCCAGGGGTTGCCGCGCCGCTCGATGCCGGTGAAGGCCTTGCCGAGCTCGGCGGGGAACGCCGACTCCATGAGCACCTGGTGCCGGCGCAGGTCGACGAACAGGTCGACGTGCTCGATGTCCACGGGGCACGCCTGCACGCACGCGCCGCACATCGTGCAGTCCCACAGCGCCTCCGGGTCGACGACGTCACCCACCAGCGCGAGCGCGTCCAGCCCGGCGTGGCTCCCGCGGCTCCCGACCCGGGCCGCGTCTGCGCCGACGGCGAGGTGCCCGGTCGCCGCGGTGCGCCCCGACGGCTCCGTGGACGTGTTCGGCCCCGGCCGCAGCCCCGGGGTCGTCGCGAACGCGTGGTCGCGCAGCGCGAGCACCATGAGCTTGGGCGACAGGACCTTGCCGGTCGCCCACGCCGGGCACTGCTCCTGGCAGCGCCCGCACTCGGTGCAGGTGGCCAGGTCGAGCAGGTTCTTCCAGGTCAGGTCCTCGACCTGCCCGACGCCGAGCCGCGCGTCCGCCGGGAGGTCCTCCAGCCGGTCGAAGTCGACGGCGGCGCCGGCGGCGCGCACCGGCGGTACCGCGCCGAGGGCGGGCGTGCCGTCGAGCTCGCGCCGGGCCCAGACGTTGGCGACCGCGGTGAACCGGTGCCACGCGACCCCCATCGCCGGCCGCAGGCCCACGACCGTCAGCCAGGCGGCCGAGACGAGGATCTTCACGAGCGCGACGAGGACGACGGCCGCCTCGAGCGTCGCCGTCCCGGCGCCCGCCCACGACGCGCCGAACCATGCCGTGAGCGGGTAGTGCACGACGGTGGCCAGGCGCGGCGGGGGCGGCATGACGGCTGCCTCCCAGCCCTGCGCGTGCAGCGCGTACTCCAGGCCGCGCAGCAGCAGCACGCAGACGACGACCACCCCGATGACCGCCTCGACGACGTACGCCTGCCCCGCGTTCGAGCCGAAGAACCGCGACGCGCGGGAGCCCGGGGCACCGACTGCGGCCGCGGGCGCCGACGCCGACGGACCGGCTGTCGCCGCGCGCCCGCGCCGCGGGTGCTCGCGCTGGCGCACGACGACCAGCCACCCGATCCCGATCAGCGACAGCCACGCGATGCCCTCGGTGACCCACTCGAGCGGCCACCAGTGCCCGACGACGGGCAGCGCCCACCCGGGGTCGACGATCTGCCCGTACCCGGCGACCAGCGTGAGGAAGAGGATCGGGAAGGAGACCATCACCAGCCAGTGCGCGACCATCACGCCCGGCCGCGAGCGGAAGCGCCGGTGGCCGAGGATCTCCGACAGCGCGAGCCAGGTGCGTCGCCACGGGTGCGCGGCCCGGTCCGGCGCGGGTCCCCCGCGCGCCACGACGCGCACGATCGCACGGACCCCGAGGGCGAACGCCCCGACCCCGACGACCGTCGCGCCGACCGCGAGCACCAGCGCCACCCACTGCAGGCCCGTCACGGCCGACCACGCTACCGGCCGGGGCGTCCCGGACCCCGGGCGCCGGCCCGTGCAACCCTTGCGGCGCCCCAGGGCGTTGGGGGGATGACGGCGCCGGCCAGCGGGCGGTGCACCGGCGGAGGGAGCGGGATGGCCGGACGGCAGGCGGACGCGATGGTGGCCCTGGCCACCTCCCGCGGCCGTGCCCTGACGGGCTACGCGTACCTGCTCACGGGCAGCGTCGCCGACGCCGAGGACCTCGTGCAGGAGGCGCTGATCAAGGTCTTCCTGCGCCGCCCGGGCGCCGAGCCGGTGACGGAGGCCTACGTCCGGCGGGCGATCCTGACGCTCTACGTCGACGGCTACCGGCGCCGGCGTCGCTGGCTGGCTGCGCAGCACCTCCTGGTACGCGGCGAGACCACCCCGGCGCACGACGCCGCGGTCGAGGCGCGCACGGACGTCCAGCGGGCGCTCGCCCAGCTCCCCCCGCAACAGCGGGCATGCGTGGTCCTGCGCTACTACGAGGACCTCACGGCCGAGGGCATCGCGGACCGCCTCGGCCTGGCCACCGGCACCGTCAAGCGGTACCTCAGCGTCGCCACCGCCAGGCTCGAGTCGCTGCTCGGCCCGGTCGAGCCGGCGCGCACGGGCACCTCGGAGGCCGACGTCGTCACTGTGGAGAGCGGGGACGGGCATGAGCACTGACCTGTCGCAGGCGCTGGGGGAGATCGCCGGCGCCGCCACGCACGTCGCGGGCGACCTGCCCGCAGCCGAGCTGCGCGCGCGG
>JAEZAR010000040.1 GCA_023430425.1 Actinomycetes bacterium
ATGCGGCGCGCGATGCACAAGCTCCCCATGAAGTGCCGGTTCATCGTTCGTGAGGGGGGTGCGCTCTGATGGCCATCGGTTCGAAGGCTCTCCTGCCCGACCAGCTGGACGGGATGGACGACGACGCGCTGGTCGCGGAGCTGAAGAAGGCCAAGGAGGAGCTGTTCAACCTGCGGTTCCAGTCCGCGACCGGACAGCTCGAGAGCCACGGCCGGCTGAAGGCCGTGCGCCGCGACATCGCCCGGATCTACACGATCCTGCGCGAGCGCGAGCTGGGCATCCGCACCGCACCCACCCCGGCGGAGTGAGGCAGGAATGAGCGAGACGACGCAGGCGACCACGCAGCACCGCCCGTACCGCAAGACGCGGCGCGGCTACGTGGTCAGCGACAAGATGGACAAGACCGTCGTGGTCGAGGTCGAGGACCGGGTCAAGCACCCGCTCTACGGCAAGGTCATGCGGCGCACGAGCAAGGTCAAGGTGCACGACGAGGCGAACGCGGCCGGCGTCGGCGACCTGATCCTCATCATGGAGACCCGCCCGCTGTCGGCGACCAAGCGCTGGCGGCTCGTGGAGATCCTGGAGAAGGCCAAGTAGCCGACCCCGGGACGGGCGCCCGCCGCCCGCACCGCCAGACCCACATCCGTTCGGCAAGGCTCGCCCGGCGCCCCCGGCCCGAGAACCGGCTCGACGACAGGAGCTGAAGGACATGATCCAGCAGGAGACGCGACTGAAGGTCGCCGACAACACGGGTGCGAAGCAGATCCTCTGCATCCGTGTGCTCGGCGGTTCCGGCCGTCGCTACGCCGGCATCGGCGACGTCATCGTCGCCACCGTCAAGGACGCGATCCCCGGCGGGAACGTCAAGAAGGGCGACGTGGTCAAGGCCGTCGTCGTGCGCACGACCAAGGAGCGCCGCCGGCCGGACGGCTCGTACATCCGGTTCGACGAGAACGCCGCCGTGATCCTCCGGGGTGACAACGAGCCCCGCGGGACGCGCATCTTCGGCCCGGTGGGCCGGGAGCTGCGGGACAAGCGCTTCATGAAGATCATCTCGCTGGCCCCGGAGGTGCTGTGATGGCGAAGATCAAGAAGGGTGACCTGGTCGTCGTCATCGCCGGCCGCGACCGCGGCAAGCAGGGCCGGGTGCTCGAGGTGCTCTCGGACAAGGATCGCGTCGTGGTCGAGGGCGTGCAGCGCATGACCAAGCACGTCAAGGCCGGGCGCAGCAACCGCGGCACCCGCACCGGCGGCATCGAGACGATCGAGGCGCCCATCCACGTCAGCAACGTGATGCTGGTCGACCCGGAGACCAAGAAGGGCACCCGGGTGGGCTACCGCACCGAGGAGATCGAGCGCGACGGCCGCGCCCGGACGGTCCGCGTCCGCGTCGCCAAGCGCTCCGGTAAGGACATCGCATGAGCACCGCCACCACCACCCGCACCGCGCCGCGGCTCAAGGCGCGGTACCAGGCCGAGATCCTGCCGGCCCTGCGCGAGGAGTTCGGGTTCGCGAACGTCCACCAGGTGCCGGGGCTCGTCAAGGTCGTCGTGAACATGGGTGTCGGCGAGGCCGCGCGCGACTCGAAGCTCATCGAGGGTGCGGTGCGCGACCTGGCCACGATCACCGGCCAGAAGCCGCAGGTCACACGGGCCCGCAAGTCGATCGCGCAGTTCAAGCTGCGCGAGGGCATGCCGATCGGCGCGCACACCACCCTGCGCGGCGACCGGATGTGGGAGTTCGTGGACCGTCTGATCACCCTCGCGCTGCCCCGCATCCGCGACTTCCGCGGCCTGTCGCCCAAGCAGTTCGACGGCTCGGGCAACTACACGTTCGGCCTGACCGAGCAGGTGATGTTCCACGAGATCGACCCGGACCGGATCGACCGGGTCCGCGGCATGGACATCACGCTCGTGACGACCGCGACCAACGACGACGAGGGCCGCTCGCTGCTCCGCCGTCTCGGCTTCCCCTTCAAGGAGGACTGACATGGCGAAGACCGCCCTGATCAACAAGGCGGCGCGGAAGCAGAAGTTCGCGGTCCGCGCGTACAGCCGGTGCCAGAAGTGCGGCCGTCCCCGTGCCGTGTACCGCAAGTTCGGCCTCTGCCGCATCTGCGTGCGCGAGATGGCGCACCGCGGCGAGCTCCCCGGCGTCAGCAAGAGCAGCTGGTAACCACTACGCCGCAGGTCCCGGAAGGGATACCCCGGCGAGGAAGGGCTCGAGCCCGATGACGATGACCGACCCGATCGCGGACATGCTCACGCGTCTGCGGAACGCCAACTCGGCGTACCACGACTCCGTGACCATGCCCTACTCCAAGCTCAAGGCCAACATCGCGGAGATCCTCAAGTCCGAGGGCTACATCGCGAGCTGGGCCGTCGAGGACGCCCCCGTGGGCAAGAACCTGACGATCCAGCTGAAGTTCGGCCCCAACCGCGAGCGCTCGCTCGCCGGCGTCCGCCGCGTGTCCAAGCCGGGCCTGCGTGTGTACGCCAAGTCCACCAACCTGCCTCGGGTCCTCGGCGGCCTCGGCGTGGCGATCATCTCCACGTCGTCCGGCCTCCTGACCGACAAGCAGGCATCCGCCAAGGGCGTGGGCGGGGAAGTCCTCGCCTACGTCTGGTAGCCGAGCAAGGGAGAGGAGCAGCCATGTCTCGCATCGGCAAGGTCCCCGTCCCGGTCCCGGCCGGCGTGGACGTCAGCATCGACGGCCCCCAGGTCGTCGTCACGGGCCCGAAGGGCACGCTCGCGCACACGGTGCCGGCGCCCATCGAGGTGGCCCGTGACGAGGCCGGCGCGATCGTCGTGACCCGGCCCGACGACGAGCGCGCCTCGCGCTCGCTGCACGGGCTCACGCGCACGCTCATCGCGAACCTCGTGACCGGGGTGACCGAGGGCTACACGAAGCGGCTCGAGATCGTCGGCACCGGCTACCGCGTGGTGGCCAAGGGCTCGGACCTCGAGTTCGCGCTCGGCTTCAGCCACCCGGTGACGGTGACGGCGCCCGAGGGCATCACCTTCGAGGTGACGTCGCCGACCCGGTTCGCCGTGAGCGGGATCGACAAGCAGCAGGTGGGCGAGGTCGCCGCGAACATCCGCAAGATCCGCAAGCCCGAGCCGTACAAGGGCAAGGGCGTGCGGTACGCGGGCGAGGTCGTCCGCCGCAAGGCCGGAAAGGCTGGTAAGTGACGATGGCTATCACGATCAAGGGCAAGGGCAAGGCCATCGCGCGCAGCCGTCGGCACCTGCGCCTGCGCAAGAAGGTCGTCGGCAGCGGCAGCCGTCCGCGGCTGGTCGTCAGCCGCTCGACCCGGCACATGGTCGCCCAGGTGGTGGACGACGCCGTCGGCCGCACCCTGGTGTCGGCGTCCACCCTCGAGGCGGAGCTGCGCTCCTTCGACGGCGACAAGACCGCCAAGGCCCGTCGGGTCGGCGAGCTCGTGGCCGAGCGCGCGAAGGCAGCCGGCATCGAGGCCGTCGTGTTCGACCGTGGCGGGAACAAGTACCACGGGCGCGTCGCGGCGGTGGCCGAGGGCGCGCGCGAAGGCGGGCTGGCCCTGTGACGCACCGACTCATCACCGTACGGAAGCAGAGGAAGCACTGATGGCTGCACCGCAGCGCAACACCGGAGCCCAGGGCGCCGGCGGCGACCGGCGCGAGCGCGGCGACCGCCGGAACGACCGTCGCGGCGGCGGGGAGCAGGCGGAGAAGAGCGCCTTCCTCGAGCGCGTCGTCGCGATCAACCGCGTGTCCAAGGTCGTCAAGGGCGGCCGTCGCTTCAGCTTCACCGCGCTCGTCGTGGTGGGCGACGGGGACGGCACCGTCGGCGTCGGCTACGGCAAGGCCAAGGAGGTGCCCGCCGCGATCGCCAAGGGCGTGGAGGAGGCCAAGAAGAGCTTCTTCCGCGTGCCGCGGATCCAGGGCACCATCCCGCACCCGGTCCAGGGCGAGGCCGCGGCCGGCGTCGTCTTCCTGCGTCCCGCGTCCCCCGGTACCGGCGTCATCGCCGGCGGCCCGGTGCGCGCGGTCCTCGAGTGCGCGGGCGTCCACGACATCCTGTCCAAGTCGATGGGCTCGTCCAACGCGATCAACATCGTGCACGCCACGGTGGCCGCGCTGCGCGCCCTCGAGGAGCCGGAGTCGGTCGCCGCGCGGCGCGGGCTGTCGGTCGAGCACGTGACCCCCGCCGCCATGCTGCGCGCCCGCGAGGCGGGCGTCGCGGCGGCCGCGAAGGCAGGTGCCTGATGCCCCGGCTCAAGGTGACCCAGACCCGGTCCGCCATCGGCGGCAAGCAGAACCAGCGCGACACGCTGCGGAGCCTCGGCCTCAAGCGCATCGGCGACATCGTCGTCAAGGAGGACCGACCGGAGATCCGCGGCATGGTCGCCACGGTGGCGCACCTCGTCACCGTCGAGGAGGTCGAGTGACCATGGCAGAGAAGAAGAACGAGGCGGCCGAGGAGGCCACCCCGAAGAAGGCGGCCGCGCGCAAGCCGGCCGCGGACAAGCCCGCCACGGCGACGAAGGCGGCTGCCGAGAAGCCCGCGAGGGCAACGAAGGCGGCTGCCGAGAAGCCCGCGAAGGCGACGAAGGCGGCCGACGAGAAGCCCGCCAAGGCGACGACGTCCGCGTCGGCCAGGTCGACGTCGGCCAAGGCCGCCCCGACGCAGCCGACCAACGTCACCGAGGGCCAGGGCGGCACGCTGCGCGTGCACCACCTGCGCCCGGCGCCGGGTGCGCACACGCCCAAGACGCGCGTCGGCCGGGGCGAGGGCTCCAAGGGCAAGACGGCGGGTCGCGGCACGAAGGGCACGAAGGCGCGCCAGCAGGTGCCGGCGCGCAAGGAGGGCGGCGGCATCCCGCTGCACATGCGGCAGCCGAAGCTGCGGGGCTTCAAGAACCCTTTCCGCACGACGTTCCAGGTCGTGAACCTCGACCGGCTCGCCGAGCTCTACCCGAAGGGTGGCGCGGTGACCGCGGAGGACCTCGTCGCCAAGGGCGCCGTCCGCAAGGGCTCGCCGGTCAAGGTCCTCGGCGCGGGGGACATCGGGGTCAAGCTCGACGTCTCCGTCGAGGCCGTCTCGCAGTCCGCCCGCGAGAAGATCCTCGCCGCCGGGGGCTCGGTCCAGGGCTGACGCCGGGCGGGCCCGGGGTCGCGACGCGTCCCCGGGCCGCCCGGAGTCCCGCCCGATCTGGGCTAGGGTGCCCACGGCACCGGCGCCGCGCGGGACCAGCCGCCGGACGTGGCCGGCACGACGACACACCGCTGACCAAGCGGAGCAGGAGGAGCAGGTGCTCAGCGCATTCGCCCGGGCCTTCCGGACGCCAGACCTGCGGCGCAAGCTGCTGTTCACCATCGGCATCATGGTGGTGTTCCGGGTCGGCTCGTTCCTGCCCACCCCGGGTGTCAACTACGAGAACGTCCAGCAGTGCGTCGACGAGATCGGCACGAGCAACGACCTGCTCGGCCTGGTCAACCTGTTCAGCGGCGGTGCGCTGCTCCAGCTGGCGGTCTTCGCGCTCGGCATCATGCCGTACATCACCGCGAGCATCATCGTGCAGCTCCTGCGCGTGGTGATCCCGCGCTTCGAGGCCCTGCACAAGGAGGGCCAGTCCGGCACCGCCAAGCTCACGCAGTACACGCGGTACCTGACGATCGGCCTGGCGATCCTGCAGTCCACGACGATCGTCACGGTCGCCCGGTCCGGTCAGCTGTTCCAGGGCTGCTCCGTGCCCGTCATCGGCGACGACTCGATGATGACGATCCTCATCATGATCATCACGATGACCGCGGGCACCGCCGTCATCATGTGGCTCGGCGAGCTCATCACCGAGCGCGGCATCGGCAACGGCATGTCGCTGCTGATCTTCACCCAGATCGCCGCCCAGTTCCCGACCGCGATGTGGTCGATCGCCGGCGGCGACAACGGCGTCACGAAGTTCATCATCGTCGCGCTCGTCATCCTGCTGGTCATCGGCCTGGTCGTCTTCGTCGAGCAGTGCCAGCGCCGCATCCCGGTGCAGTACGCGAAGCGCATGGTGGGCCGCAAGATGTACGGCGGCTCGAGCACCTACATCCCGATCAAGATCAACATGGCCGGCGTGATCCCGATCATCTTCGCCGCCTCGCTGCTGGCGATCCCGGGGCTCATCACGCAGTTCGCCGACCCGACCGAGGGCTGGGTGCAGTGGGTGGCGCGCAACCTCGCCGCCCAGGACGCCCCGCTGAACATCGCCCTCTACGTCGTCCTGATCATCTTCTTCTGCTACTTCTACACGGCGATCACGTTCAACCCGGACGAGGTCGCGGACAACATGAAGAAGTACGGCGGGTTCATCCCGGGCATCCGCGCCGGCCGGCCGACCGCCGAGTACCTGGACTACGTGCTCTCGCGGATCATGGCGCCCGGCTCGCTCTACCTCGCGTTCGTCGCGATGATCCCGCTCATCACGTTCATCCTCCTGGACCTTGGTACCAACATCCCCTTCGGCGGCACCTCCATCATCATCGTGGTGGGTGTCGGCATGGAGACGGTCAAGCAGATCGAGTCCCAGCTGCAGCAGCGTCACTACGAAGGGTTCCTGCGATGAGCGTTCGCCTGGTGATCATGGGTCCGCAAGGGTCCGGCAAGGGGACCCAGGCGGCCCGCATCTCCGAGCACTTCGTGGTCCCGGCCATCTCGACCGGGGACATCTTCCGCGACAACATCGCCCGCGGGACCGAGCTGGGCCGACGCGCGCAGGAGTACACCTGCTGCGGCGAGCTGGTGCCCGACGAGGTGACCAACGCGATGGTCCGGGTCCGGCTGGGGATGCCCGACGCCGCGGACGGGTTCATCCTCGACGGCTACCCGCGCACCTCCGCCCAGGTCGCCGAGCTCGACGTCATCCTCGCCGACCTGGGCACCCGGCTCGACGCCGTCGTCCAGCTCACGGCCGACCGCGGCGAGCTGCTCGCCCGCATGCGCCTCCGTGCGGAGGTCGAGGGTCGCGACGACGACACCGCCGACGTCATCGCGCGGCGCCTCGACATCTACGAGGCCGAGACCGCCCCGCTCGCCGAGGCCTACGCGGCCCGCGGCCTGCTCGTCGCCGTCGACGGCACGGGGGCGATCGACGACGTCACCCACCGGGTCCTCGACGCCCTCGGCACCCGGGTGTGATGTTCGGCCGCGAGCGGGTGGAGCTCAAGGACGGCGCCCAGGTCCGTGCGATGCGGGCGGCCGGCCTCGTCGTCGCCGACGCCCTGGCCGAGGTCCGCGCCGCGGTGCGCCCCGGCGTGACGACCCGCGAGCTCGACGCCGTCGCCCGCGGCGTGCTGGCGCGGACCGGAGCGTCGTCGTCGTTCCTCGGCTACGAGGGCGTGGGCGCGCCGCCCTACCCCGCCGTCACGTGCATCTCGGTCGACGACGAGATCGTCCACGGCATCCCGGGGGACCGCGAGGTCGCGGCCGGCGACGTGGTCTCGGTCGACTTCGGCGCCCACGTCGACGGCTGGCACGGGGACGCGGCCTTCTCGGTCGTCGTGGAGCCGGCCGACCAGGCCGACGCCGCGCTCGTGGCGACCACGGAGCGGGCCATGTGGGCGGGCATCGCGGCCCTGGCCACCGGTGACCGGCTGGGCGTCGTCGGTGACGCGATCCAGGACGCCGTGCACGCGGCCGCGGAGTCCGGCGGGGTGCGGTACGGGATCGTGCGCGAGTACACCGGCCACGGCATCGGGCGCGCGATGCACGAGGCCCCGACCGTGCTCAACTACCGCTCGCGCGAGCGGGGCCCGCGCGTGCGGCCGGGCCTGGTGGTGGCGGTCGAGCCCATGCTGACCCGGGGCGGCCGGGCGACCGTCGAGCTCGACGACGGCTGGACGGTGGCCACGCAGGACGGATCCAGGGCGGCGCACTGGGAGCACACCGTCGCGGTGACGCCGGGCGGGCTCTGGGTGCTGACGGCGCACGACGGCGGTGCGGAGCAGCTCGGCGCGCTCGGCGTCCCCGTCGCCCCGTGGGAGGACTGACCCCGGCTCTCCGCGGCCCGGGCGGCGCCCCGGGTTTCGTCGATGGGGCGAGGTTGCCGTAGGATGGTCCGTTGGGTGCGTTCGCCGTGCCCGTCTCCCGGAGCGGGACCGTCGCAGGCGGGGCCGCACCACCCCCTCGCCGGCCCGAGCTGCGACAGCACGCGGTCGCCCGGCGCGGGTCCCTACCAAGCAGTGAGCGGAGGACATGGCCAAGAAGGACGGCGTCATCGAGATCGAGGGCAGCGTGGTCGAAGCCCTGCCGAACGCGATGTTCCGCGTGGAGCTGGCGAACGGGCACCGCGTGCTCGCGCACATCTCGGGCAAGATGCGCCAGCACTACATCCGGATCCTCCCCGAGGACCGTGTGGTGGTGGAGCTCAGCCCGTACGACCTGTCCCGCGGTCGCATCGTCTACCGCTACAAGTAAGCCCACCTCGGGCACCCGCCCGACGAACAACCGCCGCCGCGAGTGGACCGCGTGCGCGGCGGCGGAGGAAAGCACGATGAAGGTCAAGCCCAGCGTCAAGACGATCTGCGACAAGTGCAAGGTCATCCGCCGGCACGGTCGCGTCATGGTGATCTGCGAGAACCCCCGGCACAAGCAGCGCCAGGGCTGAGCAGCACCGGCACCACCAGGCACCTCCGGGTGCCGCCCAGCGCACGTCAGCGCGAGCCCCACGGCTCGCGCAACCCCCGGCTCGGAGGCCGGGGCCCGCGGCAGCGGGACGACGTGCGGACGACCTCCGATGCAGTACAGGAGCACTGAAGATGGCACGTCTCGTCGGCGTGGACCTCCCCCGTGACAAGCGGATCGAGGTCGCGCTCACCTACATCTACGGCGTCGGGCGCACGCGCGCGCGCCAGACCCTCGCCGCCGCCGGCGTGAACCCCGACATGCGGGTCCGCGACCTCGGCGACGCCGAGCTGGTGGCGCTGCGCGACCACCTCGAGGGCAGCTACAAGCTCGAGGGCGACCTGCGGCGCGAGGTCGCCGCGGACATCCGCCGCAAGGTCGAGATCGGCAGCTACCAGGGTCTGCGGCACCGCCGCGGCCTGCCGGTGCGCGGTCAGCGGACCAAGACCAACGCGCGCACCCGCAAGGGCCCGAAGCGCACAGTGGCCGGCAAGAAGAAGGCCCGCAAGTAGCCCACCGGCCCCGCGCCACCCCCGAGACTCGAAGGACCTCAGATGCCTCCCAAGACCCGCACCGCCGGCGCCCGCAAGCCGCGGCGCAAGGAGAAGAAGAACATCGCCGTGGGCGTCGCCCACATCAAGAGCACGTTCAACAACACGATCGTGTCGATCACCGACCCGTCGGGCGCCGTCGTCGCCTGGGCGTCGTCGGGCCAGGTCGGCTACAAGGGCTCGCGCAAGTCGACGCCGTTCGCCGCCCAGCTCGCCGCCGAGGCCGCGGCCCGGCGCGCTCAGGAGCACGGCATGAAGAAGGTCGACGTCCTCGTCAAGGGGCCGGGCTCCGGCCGCGAGGCCGCGATCCGCTCGCTCCAGGCCACCGGCCTCGAGGTGGGCTCGATCCAGGACGTCACCCCGCAGGCCCACAACGGCTGCCGTCCCCCGAAGCGGCGCCGCGTCTGACGGTGCGGGGCGCCCGGTCCGGTCCGCCGGGTCGGGCGCCGTCGTGCACCGAGCTCGTGCAGGACCCCGCCGGGTGGACCGATGCCCGGCGGGTGGCGATGCGTCATATGGCGGACGCACGCTGAGAGGACATCACCCGTGCTGATCGCACAGCGCCCCACCCTGACCGAAGAGGTCGTCTCCGAGAACCGCTCGCGGTTCGTCATCGAGCCGCTCGAGCCGGGCTTCGGCTACACGCTCGGCAACTCCCTGCGCCGGACCCTGCTGTCGTCCATCCCGGGCGCCGCCGTCACCTCGATCCGCATCGACGGCGTGCTGCACGAGTTCTCGACGGTCCCGGGCGTCAAGGAGGACGTCACCGAGGTCATCCTCAACATCAAGGACCTGGTCGTCTCCTCCGAGAACGACGAGCCGGTCGTGATGTACCTGCGCAAGCAGGGTCCGGGCACGGTCACGGCCGCGGACATCACCCCGCCGGCCGGCGTCGAGGTGCACAACCCCGACCTGCACATCGCCACCCTGAACGGCAAGGGCAAGCTCGAGATCGAGCTCACCGTCGAGCGCGGCCGCGGCTACGTGTCCGCCCAGCAGAACAAGGCGTACGACGCCGAGATCGGCCGCATCCCCGTCGACTCGATCTACTCGCCCGTGCTCAAGGTGACGTACAAGGTCGAGGCCACCCGCGTCGAGCAGCGCACGGACTTCGACTAGCTCATCGTCGACGTCGAGACGAAGTCGGCGATCGCCCCGCGCGACGCCCTGGCGTCGGCCGGCAAGACGCTCGTGGAGCTCTTCGGGCT
>JAEZAR010000103.1 GCA_023430425.1 Actinomycetes bacterium
GGCGCGCGCTCTCGGTGCGGGGCGCCCTGGTGCGGGCCCGCGTCACGCCGGCTCCGACGACGCAGTGCCTCGCCTGCGCCTGACCGCGGGCGGTCCACCCGCCGGGCCGCCCACCGGCCGTGCAAAAGGGCCTTGGTCCCAGGTTGACCCGTCCGTACCCGGCAATACTGCGGAGCATGGGTGACCACCAGCTCCGGGTGATGCGGGTCCTCGCGTGCGGGAGCCGCATGCAGATCCTCCAGCTCCTCCAGGAGCGACAGCGTCCCGTGCCCGTGGACGAGGTCGCTGAGGGCGTCAGCCTGCACGTGAACACGACGCGCGAGCACCTCGACCGGCTGGTCGCCGCCGGCTTCGTCGCACGTGAGGTCGAGCACCGCACGACGCGCGGCCGCCCCCGGATGCTCTACCGCTCGATCGACTCGGCGGCCGTGGCGGCCATCGACTCGAAGGCGCGGGCCCACCTCGTCTCGCTCCTGCTCGAGGGCTACGGCCAGCCGATGGAGTCCCCCGTCACGTCGGCCGAGATGGCCGGCGTCGCGTGGGCGGCGGAGCTCGGCTGCCCGGGCAGCACCCCGAGCGGGGACGACGACCACGACGTCCGCGAGCAGCTCGCCGCTCTGCACCGGCACCTCGAGGAGCTCGGCTTCGAGCCCGAGCCGCTCGACGGCGGCATGGAGGTCGCGCTCCACCACTGCCCGTTCGCCGACATCGCGAGCGAGCGTCGCGGCGTCATCTGCGGGGCGCACCTGGGTCTCGCGCGCGGCATCCTGGAGCGCCACCCCGGCCCGCTCGTCGTCGACGGCCTCGCCGCGCGCGGCCGCGGCGACCACTGCCTCCTGCGGCTCGTCCGGCAGGAGTCGACCGAGCGCGAGCTCGTCGACGCCTGACCCACCGCCGGCCGGACCTGCGGCCGGCGCTCCCGTCGGCGCTCGCGCCGGCCCCAGGACGCCCCCGGTGTGACAGCGTCGTCGCACCGGGGCACCCTGTCCGCGTGGACGGACGCGACCTGCTGACCCTCGGCCACGGCACCGCCTCGGCCGAGGCGCTCGTGGCGCTCCTGCGCCGGGCCGGGGTGGTCGAGGTGGTCGACGTCCGGCGGTTCCCCGGCAGCCGGGCGCACCCGCACGTGGCCCGCGCCGAGATGGAGCGGTGGGTCCCGGAGGCCGGCATCGCCTACCGCTGGGAGCCCCGCCTGGGCGGCCGCCGCTCGCGCTCCGAGCACCCGGCCGACGCCGGCCGCGACGACTGGTGGCAGGTCGCCGCCTTCCGCGCGTACGCGGCGCACACGCGCACCCCGGAGTTCGCCGCGGCGCTCGACGACCTGGTCGCGGCGGCACGCGCCCGACGAACGGCGATCATGTGCTCGGAGACCCTGTGGTGGCGGTGCCACCGCCGGCTGGTCGCGGACGCCGTGGTGCTGCTCCGGGCCACGGGCGTGCGCCACCTCGGGCACGACGGGCGGCTCACCGACCACGCGCCGTCGGCGGGCGCCCGCGTCGCACCGGACGGGCTCGAGTACCCGGCGGGATGAGCGGGCGCGGACGCCGGGTCAGGTGCGGGCGACGGGCGCGGGCGTCTGCTCCTGCGCGACGTGGCGGCTCGAGCGGGCGAGGAGTCGCGGGAGCACGAACCAGCCGAGCGTGAGCAGGGCCAGCAGCGACGACGACGCGACGAGCGCGACGGTCCGGGTGGTGACCACGTCGAACACCAGCAGCACGACGCCGCAGACGACGAGCGCGAGGAAGACGAGCCCGACCCGCATGAGCCGGTCGGCCTCCGTGACGAGTGCGGACTTCGCGCGCCGGCGGAAAAGCATGCGGTGCAGGCTGACCGGCGCCACCATCAGGCCCGTGGTGATCGCCGCGAGGATCACCAGGACCAGGTAGATCACCCGTTGCGACTGCGTGAGGTCGAGGAAGCGCTGCTGGAACGGCACCGTGAGCAGGAACCCGGTGAGGATCTGGATGCCGGTCTGCGTCACGCGCAGCTCCTGCAGGATCTCCCCCCAGTTGCGGTCGAGCCGCTCCGACGGCGTCTCGTGACGGTCGGACCCGTCCGTCGCGGGCTCCACGCGCTGTGCCATGGCGCACATCGTGGGGCCTCGGACCGCGACGCGCCACCAGGGGCGGCTCGGGTTCGGGCCCGCCGCAGGGGTGCGCCCCCGCCCACGGGCGTGGGCGGGGGCGAGGGCGGTGCGCGTCTCACCCGCACAAGGTGTGGCGGTGCACCAGCGGCCGGGCGGCCGGTCACCGCTCTCGCGGTGACTGTGACGTGTGACCGAACCGTAACCCCGGCTTGACCGACCTGCACCCGGGGATGGGGGAGGAGTTGACCCCCGCTTCGCCCCGCCGCCGTTCACCTCCCCGAAATGTCCTGCTGGTGACCTGCGCCTTCTCGCGATCCGGGCACGGTGCGTCTCGGCAAGCGAACCGTCGGGCCACTCGTCATCCGAAACTGACCCGCCCCGACGTCTCGCGATGTGGGATCGGAGGGCTCTCCCCGCACGCGGTTCCGGGGTGAGCGGCGCACGCGGAGCGGGTGAGACGGGAGCGTTCCCACGAAACTCTTGACCGGGCCAGACCTCCGGTCCCACAGTGGGCTCGTCGGAGGCGGCGTCGCCGGGGGCCGCGACCGGCACCACCACCCGGTCGGCGACGACGCCGACCCGACCGCAAGGGGAGCCATGACACACACGAACCGCCGGCGACCGGTGGCCCGCGCAGCGCTCGCCGCGCTCGCGGCCTCGGCCGTGGTCCTCGGGACGGCGTCGTCGGCCGGCGCGGCCAACGACGTCCTCGACCCGGACGCGGACCTCTACCTCGACATGTGGAGCTCGCGCGTCAGCGCCGCGGCCGGGCTGTCCGGCCAGGCGCGCACCGACGCGCTCCTCCTGGCGCAGTACCCGGCCGCGACCTGGCTCGAGCGCGGCACGCCCGCGCAGGTCGAGGCCCAGGCCGCGGGCGTCGTCGGGCAGGCCGAGGCCCTCGGCGAGGTCCCGGTCCTCGTCGCCTACAACATCCCGTTCCGGGACTGCGCCCAGTACTCGGCCGGCGGGGCGACGTCCGTGGCGGAGTACACGGCCTGGATCGACGGGGTCGCCGCCGGCATCGGGGACGCGCCCGCCGCCGTCATCCTCGAGCCCGACGGGCTCGGGATCATCCCCTGGTACACGAACATCGACGGCAACCTCGAGTGGTGCCAGCCGGCCGAGGCCGACCCCGCCACCGCCGCCGCCGAGCGGTTCGCGATGCTCAACTACG
The DNA here is from genome assembly GCA_023430425.1 of Actinomycetes bacterium. Next base: position 3,261 of record JAEZAR010000103.1, read on the forward strand.
CCGTCGACACCCTCGGCGCCCTGGCGAACACGGTCGTGTACCTCGACGGCACGCACTCGGGCTGGCTGAACGTCGGTGACGTCTCCGACCGGCTGACCAAGGCCGGCGTCGCGAACGCCGACGGCTTCTTCCTCAACGTCTCCAACTACCACTGGACCGAGAATCTCGTGCAGTACGGCACGTGGATCTCGCAGTGCCTCGCCGGGTTCGCCGGCCAGCTCCAGAACTGCCCCAACCAGTACTGGAACGGCGGCCCGGACGGCACGGCGATCGCCGACCTGCTCGGCGGGTGGACCGGCGTCGCGCTGAGCGGCGCCGGCGTGTGGAGCGACACGGCCACGGACCCGGCGCTCAACACCTCGGGCATCAACGCCCGGTACGCCGGCATCGAGGGGCAGACGCACTTCGTCGTCGACACCTCCCGCAACGGCCAGGGCCCGTGGACGCCGCCGGCCGGCGTGTACCCGGACGCCCAGGACTGGTGCAACCCGCCGGACCGGGGCCTGGGCCTGCGCCCGACGACCGACACCGGGGACGACCTCGTCGACGCCTACCTGTGGGTGAAGATCCCTGGCGAGTCCGACGGGCAGTGCGCGCGGGGTCTCGGCCCGACCGGCACCGTCGACCCCGAGTGGGGCGTCGTGGACCCGGGTGCCGGGCAGTGGTTCACCCAGCAGGCCCGGCAGCTCATCGAGCTGGCGGTGCCGCCGGTGCCCGCGCCGACCTGCGAGGTGGAGTACATCGTCCACGGCACGTGGCCGCAGGGCTTCAACACCCAGGTCTGGCTGACCAACACGGGGACCACCACGCCGAGCGGCTGGGACATCCGGTTCGCGTTCGAGGGCGGGCAGACGATCCGCAACCACTGGAGCGCGGACCTGACGCAGGTCGGCGCGGTCGTCCTGGGCGAGCAGCTGTCGTGGAACAGGGTGATCAAGCCGGGCAAGCGGACAACGTTCGGCTTCATCGGGTCGTCCACGACCGGACCGGGCGCCGAGCCGCTCCTGTTCCTCGTGAACGGGGCCGCCTGCACGGTGCGCTGACCGACCGACGGCGGACCGGCCCCGTGGCCGCCGCCTGACCCACGACGGGCTCCTCCCGCACGCGGGAGGAGCCCGTCGTCGCGTCCCAGAGGACCGGCCGTCGGATCCGGGAGGATCTGGCTCGTCACGCGAGCGGGATCCTCCCCGTTCCACCGGGTCGCGTCGACGCGGCAGGTCACGGATCGGTCACGATCGGTCCCGGCACCCCAGCGCGCTACCGATGCCCTCCGTTGACAGCTGTGAGGACGGACGTCGGGAGGGGAACCGGTGGCAGCGTGGGAGCAGGTGCTGGACGAGGTCGTCCGCACGCGCCGCGCCGCGCTCGTGGGGTATGCGTGCCTGTTCGCGACGCCGTCGGAGGCCGAGGACCTGGTCCAGGAGGCGCTCGTACGGACCTTCGCCCGCAGGCGTTCCTTCACCGACCCCTTCGCGGCCGAGGGGTACGTCCGGGCGGCCGTGCGGACCGCGTTCCTCGACGGGACGCGCCGCCGCAAGGCCTGGCGCTCCCGGGAGCACCTCTTCGTCGCCGACGACGTCCGCTCCCCGGAGGCGGGCGTCACGGCGGGCATCGACGTCGGCGCCGCGCTGCGCGAGCTGTCCCCCCGCGAGCGCACGTGCACGGTGCTCCGGTACTTCGACGACATGCCCGTCGGTGACATCGCCGCCGAGCTCGGCCTCAGCGAGGGAGCCGTGCGCCGGTACCTCGCCGACGCCGTCGCCAAGCTGCGGGCCCGGCTCGGCGACGAGGTGACCTGGCCCGACGACGAGGTGCCCACCGTCCCGGTCGGCGTGCGACCGGCCGACGCCGTCGACCGGCTCCCGCGACCCACCGGGACCGTGCCCGTGAGGAGGAGCGTGCGATGAGCGACTTCTCGACCGCGCTGCGCGCGTACGCGACCGAGCAGGCCGAGCGGGCCCGGGCCGGGTACGCCCTCGACCCCACCGGTGAGGCGCGCGTCCTCGCC
>JAEZAR010000140.1 GCA_023430425.1 Actinomycetes bacterium
CGTCGGCCTCGGGCTCGACCGGCGGGACGGCCTCGCGGCGCCGGCCGCGCTGCTGGGCGACGGCGTCGGCGACGAGCGCGAGCGCCACGGCGAGGATCACCCCGAGCGCGAGGAGCACGGCGAGCACCCGGATGCCGGCGACCGGGTCCTCCTCCGCCTCCGTGGGCACAGTCAGGGTCACGGCGCGGATCCGGCTCTCCGGCGCCTCGACCGCGCGGCCCTGCAGCCGCGCGAGCTCGGTGTCGAGGATCTGCGGCAGGCGCGTCGCGCTCGCGACGACCTCGTCGGCGTTCGAGCCCTCGACGTCGAAGTAGATGACGGCGTCGTCCTGGCTCACCTCGTAGTCCGCGGTGACGCCCTCGGCGAGGAACTGCTCGCGCTTGGGCACGGAGTCGAGGACGGAGGCCATCACCTTCCCGGTCGCGGTGAGCGAGCCGCCCAGCCGCTCGAACGGGTTGACCTCGACGATCTCACCCGGCTGGTCGCCGGGGACCAGGGCGGGCCCGGCGATCGTCGCCGAGCTCGTGGCGAGGTAGGTCGGGGGCATGGATTGCATCTGCGTCCAGGCGAACCAGGTCGCCAGGGCGAGCGTGGGCAGGAAGACGTACCACCGCCGCAGGCAGGCCTTGAGAACTGTCCAGATGTCCATGGTCTCCGTCCGATCGTGTCGGGGTCGGGGTCTCGGGCGCGTCGGCGGGCCAGGTCGCCATCCTGCCGCATCCGGCCCGATACTGACGGACGGGAGCGGCTAAAGTTTCACACGATCTGCCCGTTTTCGTATCCTCCTCCGCCTATCGTGGCGGTACCGGGACGATGCCGCACACCTGAGCGGCGGTGAGGAGCGTCATGCACCCTGACGCCAGGGACATCCCCGTCGTCATCCTCTGCGGGGGGATGGGCACGCGACTGCGCGAGGCGAGCGAACGGCTCCCCAAGCCGCTCGTGGACATCGGCGGACGTCCCATCCTGTGGCACATCATGAAGACCTACGCCGCCCACGGCTTCCGCCGGTTCGTGCTGGCGCTGGGCTACAAGTCCGAGCTCATCAAGCACTACTTCCTCGACTACCGGTACATCACGTCCGACTTCACGGTCCACCTCGCGGGGGCCCACGAGGCGGTGTTCCACAACACCGCCGGGGACGAGGACTGGGAGGTCACGTTCGTCGAGACGGGCCTGACCACGGGCACCGGCGCGCGCATCGCGCGCGTCGCCCACCACCTGGACCAGCCCCGGTTCGCGCTGACCTACGGTGACGGGATCGGGGCGGTCGACCTCACCGCCCTCCTCGACCACCACGCCTCGACCGGGCTGATCGGGACCCTCACCGGCGTGCACCCGTCCAGCCGCTACGGCGAGATGCACGTCCAGGGCTCCACGGTCACCGAGTTCAACGAGAAGCCGACGCTCGCCGAGGGCTGGGTCAACGGCGGGTTCTTCCTCTTCGAGCGCGAGTTCATCGAGAAGTACGTGCCCGGCGACCCCGAGGTCATGCTCGAGTCCATCCCGCTGCAGCAGCTCGCCCGGGACCGCCAGCTCTCGGTGTTCGAGCACAACGGGTTCTGGATGGGCATGGACACGTTCCGCGACTGGACCGAGCTCAACAAGCTGTGGGACGCCGGCACGGCTCCCTGGAAGATCTGGGAGGACTGACGCGTGCGCGTTCTCGTCACCGGCACCGAGGGGTACCTCGGCAGCCTGCTCGCCCCGCTGCTGCTCGCCGACGGGCACGACGTGCTCGGCGTCGACACCGGGTACTACAAGTACGGGTGGCTCTACCACGGTTCGCCCCGCACGCCCGAGACGCTCGCGCTGGACATCCGCCACCTGACGCCCGAGCACCTCGCGGGCGTCGACGCGGTGGTCCACATGGCCGAGCTCAGCAACGACCCGATCGGCGACCTCATCGGGGACATCACCTACGACATCAACCACAAGGGCTCGGTGCGGCTGGCAGAGGTCGCCAAGGAGGCCGGGGTCCAGCGGTTCGTGTACATGTCCTCGTGCTCGGTGTACGGCGTCGCGGACGGCACGGTCGACGAGTCCAGCCCCGTCTCACCCCAGACGGCCTACGCCCGCTGCAAGGCGCTGGTCGAGCGCGACGTCACCGCGCTGGCGGGCGACGGCTTCTCGCCCACGTTCCTGCGCAACGCCACGGCGTTCGGGGCGTCGCCCCGGATGCGCTTCGACATCGTCCTGAACAACCTCGCGGGCCTGGCCTGGACCGAGCGGCGGATCGCGATGACGAGCGACGGCACGCCGTGGCGCCCGCTGGTCCACGGCCTCGACATCGCCAAGGCCATCCGGATGACCCTGGCGGCCCCGCGCGAGTCCGTGCACGCGGAGGTCTTCAACGTGGGCAGCGAGGAGAACAACTACACGGTCCGCGACATCGCGGAGATCGTGGCGGCGGAGTTCCCCGGGTGCGAGGTCACGTTCGGCCCGCCGAGCGCCGACAACCGCAGCTACCGCGTCGCCTTCGACCGGATCCGCGAGGTGCTGCCCGGCTACACGTGCGACTGGGACGCCAAGCGCGGCGCGGCGCAGCTGCGCGAGGTGTTCGAGCGGATCGACCTCGACGCGGCCACCTTCACCGGCCGCGGCCACACGAGGCTCGCGCAGATCGAGTACCTCATGCGCACGCGCCAGGTCGACGACGAGCTGTTCTGGACGGTGGCGCCGTGAGGTACACGCCCACCGAGGTGGAGGGGGCGTGGGTCGTCGACCTCGAGCCCTTCTCCGACGACCGCGGGCTGTTCGCGCGGACGTTCGACGCCGAGGAGTTCGCCGCCCACGGCATCGACCCCGGCGTCGCCCAGGCCAACCTGTCGTACAACCACCGCGCCGGCACGGTGCGCGGCCTGCACCGTCAGGTCCCACCGCACGCCGAGGGCAAGCTGGTGCGGTGCACCGCCGGCGCGATCGTCGACGTGGCCGTCGACGTGCGCCCCGGCTCGCCCACCTACGGCCGGCACGTCATGGTCGAGCTGAGCGCCGCCAACCGGCGCGCGCTGTGGGTGCCGCCGTACGTCGCCCACGGGTACCAGACGCTCGTCGACGACGCCGAGGTGACCTACCAGGTCAGCGGCCGGTACGCCCCGGGCGGCGAGCAGGGCTTCCGGTACGACGACCCGGCGTTCGGCATCGTCTGGCCGCTGCCGGTGGCCGTGATCTCCGACAAGGACGCGTCGTGGCCGCTCGTGGCGCCGGACGGCGGCGAGGGCGCGCGGAGCACCGGGGACGCTGCGGAGGACCGGGCGGGGGCGGCCGGGTGATCATCGTCGACCGGATGCTTGCGGACCGGGCTGCGCAGGGGCGGCCCGTGCGGGTCGCGCTGGCCGGGGCCGGGTTCATGGGCCGGGGCCTGGTCAACCAGGTCGTCAACTCGGTGCCGGGCATGGAGGTCGTCGCGATCGCGGCCCGCAGGCCGGAGCAGGGCGTGCGCGCGTACGCGGAGGCGGGCGTGGACGCCGGCGCCGTCGTGCACGCGGACGACGTGCGGGCGGTGGACCGGGCGATCCGGGCCGGCTCGCCCGTCGTCACGCCCGACGCCGCGGCCGTCGCCGCCGCCGACGGGGTCGACGTCGTGGTCGACGTCACCGGCGCCGTCGAGTTCGGTGCGCGCCTGGCGCTGGACTGCTTCGAGCACGGCACGCACCTGGTGCTCATGAACGCCGAGGTCGACGCGACAGTCGGCCCCGAGCTCGCCCGGCGCGCGGACGCGGCCGGCGTCGTCTACACGGGCTGCGACGGAGACCAGCCGGGCGTGCAGATGAACCTCGTGCGGTTCGTCCGCGGCATCGGCCTCACGCCGCTCGTGGCGGGCAACATCAAGGGGCTCCAGGACCCGTACCGGACGCCGACCACGCAGGCCGGCTTCGCGGCGAAGTGGGGTCAGGACCCGCACATGGTGACGAGCTTCGCCGACGGTACGAAGATCAGCGTCGAGCAGGCGCTCGTCGCCAACGCGACGGGGATGAGCGTGCACCGCCGGGGCATGCTCGGCCGGGACCACCCCGGGCACGTCGACGAGCTGACGGGGATGTACGACGTCGACGAGCTGCGCGCCCTCGGCGGGGCCGTGGACTACGTGGTGGGTGCGAAGCCCGGGCCGGGCGTGTACGTCCTGGCCACGCACGACGACCCGAAGCAGCGTCACTACCTCAACCTCTACAAGCTGGGGGAGGGTCCGCTCTACTCGTTCTACACGCCCTACCACCTGTGCCACTTCGAGGTGCCGAACACCGTGGCCCGGGCGGCCCTGCTCGGCGAGGCGACCATCCGCCCCCTGGGAGCCCCCACGGTGGAGGTCGTCACGACGGCGAAGACCGACCTGGTGGCGGGCACCGTGCTCGACGGGCTCGGCGGGTACCACTACTACGGGCAGGCGGACCGCGCCGACGTCACGGCGCGCGGCCGGCTGCTCCCGGTCGGCGTCGCGGAGGGCTGCCGCCTCCTGCGCGACGTCCCCCAGGACCAGGTCCTCACCTACGACGACGTCGAGCTCCCCGCGGGCCGTCTCGTCGACGAGCTCCGGGAGGCGCAGCAGGCACTCCTCGCGCCGGTGGCAGGCAGCCGGTGATCGTCGACGCCCGGCGCCTGACGCCGCAGGCCACGCTCCAGGCGGACGTCTGCGTCGTCGGGGCCGGGCCGGTGGGCCTGGCGCTGGTCGAGCGGCTCGTGGCGGCGGGCCTCGACGTCGTCCTGATCGACTCGGGGGGCCCGGACCACGACCCGGCGGCCGACGAGCTCGGCGAGCCGGGCGAGATCGAGTTCGGCACGGTGCGCCGGCTCGGTCACACGCGGCGCCTGGGCGGCAACGCCCACGCCTGGCAGGTGCGCACGGGACGCACGGACCGCGGGGTCCGGCTGCTGCCGCTCGCGGGCGTGGAGCTGGAGCCGCTGGCGGGCGACCCTGCCGCCGGGTGGCCGGTGGCCGCCGACGAGCTCGCCCGGTACGTGGCCCGCGCGCAGGAC
>JAEZAR010000182.1 GCA_023430425.1 Actinomycetes bacterium
GTCGTGGCGTGGCGCACGGTGGCGGCGAACTCCTCGACCGCGCGCACCGCGACCTCCCGGCGCAGGTCCGCCAGGCCGCCGACGTGCTTGTACAGGCTCGGCACCGCGACGCCGGCGCGCCCGGCCACGGCGGCCAGGGTGAGCCCGTCGAAACCGGTCGGGCCGCCGTCGTCGGCGACCGCGACCGCCAGGTCGACGACGGCCGCCCGGCTCAGCCCGGCCCTAGGCACGCTGGGGGGCGAGGTGGGCGAGGAGGGCGGGCACGACGACGTCGGGCCGCTGGGCGTGGGGGTAGTGGCCGCTCTCGGGCACGAGGAGGCCGGTGACCGTCGGGGCGGCCGTCAGCGCGGCCTCGGCGTGCGCGAGGTCGGCCGCGGGGTCGGGGAACTCGGGGTCGTCGGCACCGTGGACGACGAGCACCGGGACGGTCACCGCGGCGAGCGGCACGTGGGGCGCCGCCCCGACGAGCGCGCGCGCGAGCGCCCCGAGCTGCCTCACGTGCGCGCGGTCGCGCATCGCCGTGCGGATGGCACCCAGGTGCTCCTCGAACCAGTCCGGCCGCCGGCCGCGGTACAGCGAGCGGTAGTAGGCGACCCACATCGCCGCGCCCAGCCGTCCGCGGATGGCCTGCGTCTGGACGACGGCGAGCGCCCGGCCGAGCGCGCCCCCGTGGGCGAGCAGGTGCGGGGAGAGCATGACGAGCGAGGTGACGAGGTCCGGCCGGCGGGCGGCGACGACGGCGGCCGCGCCGGCGCTGACGGAGTGCCCGACGAGCGCCGCAGGCTCGCCGAGGTGCTCCAGGACCGCCTCGAGGTCCCCGGCCACGGCGTCGACGCCGTGTGCGGTGAACCCGGTCGAGGAGCCGCCGTGCCCGCGCAGGTCGGTCGTCACCACGCGCAGCCCCGCGGCCACGAGCGGGCCGACGACGTCGCGGTACACCTCGCGCAGGTCGCCCATCCCGGGCGCGAGGACGACGAGGGGCCCGGCGCCGGCCTCGGAGCAGGCGAGCCGGCCGTCGGGGCGGGTGACGAAGAACGTGTCCATGGGCCTAGGCTAATGGCATTAGCCAAGACGGTCAACCGACCCGTCAACGCGATGGGAGCAGCGGGCGCCCGCGGACCCGCCCGCCCCCGGTCGTCCGCCCGGCTGCGAGCGGGCAGGATGGAGGACGGCCCGCGCCCCGTGGGCCCCGTGCCCTCGGCGCGGACCCCCGGCGAGAGGCCCACCCATGCTGCCCAGCGCGTCCGGCTCCTTCGGCGACAAGCCCGTCCTGTCCTTCCCGGACACCCCCGCCCCGGGCGACCTCGAGCTCGAGCCGCTCGTCATCGGCGAGGGTGACGTCGTGGAGGCGGGCGACGAGATCGAGGTGAACTACCTCGGTCAGGTGTGGGGCGGAACCGTCTTCGACAACTCCTACGACCGCGGGGCGCCCGTGCGCTTCCCGATCGGCGTCGGTGCCGTCATCCAGGGCTGGGACGAGGCGCTCGTGGGGGCGAGCGTGGGCAGCCGCGTGCTCATCTCGATCCCGCCGCACCTGGGGTACGGCGAGCGCGGGATGCCGCGCGCGGGCATCGGCGGCAGCGACACCCTGGTGTTCGTCGTCGACGTGCTCGGGACGCACCGCCGCTGAGCCGCGGCGGCGCCCGGATCGGCCGTCAGGGGGAGACGGTCCGGATGCGTCCCTCCGCGTCGTGCTCGAGCGGGGCGACCTTCACCGAGCGCAGGTGGTGCACCCCGCCCGACGCGACGGCGTCGTGGTAGAAGAGCCACCAGCGTCCCCCCGCCTCGACGATCGAGTGCTGGGTGGTCCAGCCCACCACCGGCTCGAGCACCACGCCCGCGTAGGTGAAGGGCCCGTACGGGTCGTCGCCGATCGCGTGCACGATGAGGTGGCTGTCGCCGGTCGAGTAGGAGAGGTGGTAGCGGCCGTCGTGGACGTGCATCCACGCGCCCTCGAAGAACCGGCGCGGGTCGCCCTCGCGCAGCGGCTCGCCGGACTCGTCGAGGATCAGCACCTCGCGCGAGGGCTCCACGAGGCTGCGCAGGTCCGGGGCAAGGCGCGCGATGCGCGGTCCCAGGGCCTGCTCCCCGGGCGCGGGCAGGCCGTGCGCGGGGTCGTACCGGTCGTCGCGGTAGCGCTGCAGCTGGCCGCCCCACAGGCCGCCCCACAGCAGCAGGTGGCTGCCGTCGGGGTCGCGGAAGACCGTGGGGTCCATCGAGTAGGTCCCGGCGATCGGCTCGGGCTCGGCGACGAACGGACCGGTGGGCGCGTCCGCGACGGCGACGCCGATGCGGAAGAGGCCGGCCGAGTCCTTGGCGGGGAAGACGAGGTGGTAGCGCCCGCCGGCCTCCGCGGCGTCGGGCGCCCACATGAACCCGCTCGCCCAGGGCACGTCGTCGACGTGCAGGATCGGGCCCAGGTCGGCGGCGGGGCCGTCCGGCGGCTGCCAGGTCAGCAGGTGGTAGTCGACCATCCCGCCGAAGTGCCCGCCCTCGTCGTCGAAGGGCAGGCCGGCGTCCTGGTCGTGGGAGACGTAGACGTACACCCGGCCGTCGAAGACGTGCGCGGACGGGTCGGCTGCGAACAGGTCGGGGACGAGGGGCTCGCGGATGCTGCCGGCTCCCGCGGCGGGGAGGTCGGAGGCGTTCGCGGACCCCTCGGCGGGGGTGGTGCGGTCGGGCGCGGGCGTGTCGGGCATGGGGCAACCTTGCGTGCTCGGACGGTGCGGTGGCGCTCGGACCGCGTGGCCGCACCAGGATAGGGGCGCCGGGGCGCCGGACCCGCGGGACCACGCGGCGGCGCGCTCGGGCTCAGCGCGCGATGCCTGCCTGGTAGCACCAGACGACGGCCTGGACGCGGTCCCGGACCCCGAGCTTCGCCAGGATCCGCCCGACGTGCGTCTTCACCGTGGCCTCCGAGAGGTAGAGGCGCTCGGCGATCTCCGCGTTCGACAGGCCCTGGGCCACAGCCTCGAGCACCTCGCGCTCGCGCGGCGTCAGCTCGGCGGCGCGCGGGTCCTGGGCGGCGGAGGCCACGGCGTCGGTCGGCAGGTGGTCCGCGAACATCTCGAGCATCCGGCGGGTGACGCGCGGGGAGACCACGGCGTCGCCCGCGGCGACGGTCCGGATCGCGGCCACGAGCTCGGCGGGCCGGGCGTCCTTGAGCAGGAACCCGCTGGCGCCCGCGCGGAGCGCCGCGAAGGCGTACTCGTCGAGGTCGAACGTCGTCAGGATGAGCACGCGCGTGCCCGGGTGGGCGGCCACGATCCGTTCGGTGGCCTCGATGCCGTTCATCCCGGGCATCCGCACGTCCATGAGCACGACGTCCGGCCGCAGCGCGCTCACCTGGTCGACGGCGGCGCGGCCGTCCGCGGCCTC
>JAEZAR010000213.1 GCA_023430425.1 Actinomycetes bacterium
CACCCGGGCTGCGGCCGCTCGCCGTCGGGCGGGACGCCAGCCTCCAGCTCGAGTGCCCCGCCTGCGGCACGACGTACGCGGTCGTCGCCGCGAGCCGTCCGCGCGCGGTGCCCGGCCCTCGGCGCCCCGTCGACTGAGACCGGTTCCCCTGGGCGGCGCGTCAGAAGACCGTGTCGTCCCGCTCGCCCAGACCGGCCGTGTCCTCCAGCCCACCGACGACGGCCTGCTCGTCCAGGTCGAAGCGCGCCAGCAGCGCGGCGTCGCGCTCGGTGTCGACGGTCGGCGGCAGCTCGGTCGCCGCCTGGTCCGCGAGGTCGTCCCGCCCCCGGACCCGGAGCAGGTCGACGATCTGGCTCTTGTTGATCTCCATGGCAGCCTCCGCTCGGTTGACCTCCACGCTCGCACACCGGGCCGCGCGCGGCGAGCGGTGCCCCGGGGCGGCGCGCGGACCTCGCGTCAGGACGGGGCGAGGCGTCGCGCCGACGCCCAGGTGACCTGGCGCTCGTGCTCCGCGGCCACCCACGGGTCGCGCAGCCGGTCGTCGTCGGCGTCGTCCCCGCCGAGCAGGGCCACGAGGTAGGCGCGGTCGCGCGCTGCGCGCTCCCGCGCGCCCGCGGCGTCGGTCACGGTGCCGTGGCCGGGCACGACGACATCCACCGCGTCCTCGGCGAGCACCGCCTCGAGGCGGGCCAGGGCACGGAGGTGGTCGCCGACCGGGTCGGGGGCGTCGAGGTCGAGCAGGGGCACCTCACGGTCCGAGAGGAGGTCGCCGACCGCGAGCACGCGCGGCCCGGGCAGCCGGAGCGCGGCCGAGCCCGGGCAGTGCGCCCGGTGGGGGACGACGGCGGCGGTCGGGCCCGGCCACGGGAGGTGGCCGGTGTCGTCAGGGAGGGCGGTGAGGCGGCCCGTGAGCACGTGGTCGTGCCCCGGGGCGTCCGTGTCCGCGTCGCGCAGCACGTCCTCCCGCCGCTCGCGGGCGAACGTGCAGGCCTCGGCGGTGGCCCACCGCGGCGCGTCGCCGAGCCGCGCCGACCACAGGACGTGGTCCCAGTGCGGATGGGTCGAGAACCCCGCGGCCACGTGCCAGCCGCGGGCCTCGACGGTCTCGGCGAGGCCCGTCAGGTCTGCGACGGTCACGGCCGGGTCGACGACGAGGCAGGCGCCGTCGTCGGACACCACCAGCGTGGTCGTGGTCGCCCACATCGCAGCGGTCGCGACGTGGACCCCGGGCGCGACCTCGTCCAGGTGCCTCATCCCGCGTCCTGCCCGGGTGTCCCCGGCTCCCCGGCCGGCGGTGCGGGACGGCGCAGCACGGCCGTGCCGGCGTCGAGGTCGATCTCCCACGGCGGGTCGCCGTCCTCGCGCTGCACGATGTCCAGGCGCTGGCGCTCCTTCTCCTCGACGAGGTGCGTCAAGCCCGGCTGGAAGATCTCGAACAGCGGGCCGAACGGCACCTCGCCGCCCGTCGGGTCCCACCCGGTCTCACGGCCCATGGTCCCGGCCGTCAGTCCAGCGGTGCGCCGCGCGCGGCCAGGGCCGCCGCGCCGACGATCCCGGCGGCGTTGCGCAGCGCGGCGGGCACGATGGGCGTGCGCAGGTCGAGCAGGGGCAGGAACTGCTCGTGCCTCTTGCTCACCCCGCCGCCCACCACGATGAGGTCGGGCCACAGCAGGTCCTCGACGACCCGGAAGTAGCGCTGCAGCCGGTCGGCCCACGCCGGGAAGTCGAGCCCCTCCCGCTCGCGGGCGGCGTCCGAGGCGCGCCACTCGGCGTCGACGCCGTCGACCTCGAGGTGGCCCAGCTCGGTGTTGGGCACGAGGGTCCCGTCGACCACCAGGCAGGAGCCGATACCCGTGCCGAGCGTGATGACGAGCACCGTGCCCGGGCGGCCCCGGGCGGCACCGTAGAGCGTCTCCGCGTAGCCCGCGGCGTCGGCGTCGTTCACGGCGAGCACCGTGCGGTCGGTGGTCTCCCGGATCACCGCCGGGACGTGGGTGCCGATCCACGCGTCGTCGACGTTGGCGGCCGTCCGTGCGACGCCGTGCTGGATGACCGCCGGGAAGGTCACGCCGATCGGCGTGCCCATCGGCAGGTCGAACGCGCCGAGCAGCTCGGCGACGGTCGTCGCGACCGCCTCCGGCGTGGCGGGCTGCGGCGTCGGGATCCGCAACCGGTCGGCGGTGAACTCCCCGGTGGTCAGGTCGACCGGCGCGCCCTTGATCCCGCTGCCCCCGATGTCGATGCCGAAGGCGCGGGTGTGGGGGCGGGGTGCGTGACCCGGCTGACCCGGGGTGCCCGGGGTGCCCGGCGTGCGGGCGCTCACGGCAGCGTGAGGACGTCGGCGCCGGACTCGGTCACGGCGAGCGTGTGCTCGAACTGGGCGCTGCGGCGCCGGTCGCGGGTGACCACCGTCCACCCGTCGTCCCACATCTCCCACTCGTGGGTCCCGAGGTTGAGCATCGGCTCGATCGTGAACACCATGCCGGGCTCCATCACCGTCGCGTGGTGCGGGGCGGCGTCGTAGTGCGGGACGACGAGGCCGGAGTGGAACATCTCCCCGACGCCGTGCCCGGTGAACTCGCGGACCACGCCGTAGCCGAACCGGGCCGCGTAGCGCTCGATGACGCGTCCCACGACGTTCAGCTCGCGGCCCGGTGCGACCGCTCGGATGCCGCGCTCCAGCGCCTCGCGCGTGCGCTCCATGAGCAGCCGCGACTCCTCGTCCACCTCGCCGACGCCGAACGTGACGCACGAGTCTCCGTGCACCCCCTCGACGTAGGCCGTGATGTCGACCTTGACGAGGTCCCCCTCGGCCAGCACCGTCGAGTCGGGGATCCCGTGGCAGATCACCTCGTTGACCGAGGTGCAGATCGACTTCGGGAACTCCACCGAGCTGGGGTGGGGCCGGTAGCGCAGCGCCGACGGGTAGGCGCCGTGGTCGCACACGAACTCGTGTCCGACGCGGTCCAGCTCGTCCGTCGTCACGCCGGGGGCGACATGCCGCCCGACCTCGGCGATCGCCTGCGCGGCGATCCGCCCGGCGCGACGGATGCGCTCGATCGTGGCGGCGTCCTTGACGTCGCCCCCTACGCGCCGCTCCCGGTCCCGGCCGACGTACTCGGGCCGCTCGACGTGCTCCGGGACGGACCGGAGCGGGCTGACGGTGCCGGGCTCCAACGACCCCACCGGCGCGTGCGTGAGCGACATGCCTGGCAGTCTACGGAAGGAGGACGGACCCGACCGGGGAGGACGCATGAGCGAGCAGAGCGGGCCGATCGCCCGGTGGTTCCAGCGCTGGCGCGGGGGTGGCGACACCGGCCCGCAGTACTGGGTCGACCTCGCGACCGGCCGGATCGAGCAGGGCCGCCAGAGCCCGGCCGCGCAGCGGATGGGGCCGTACCCCACCCGCGAGGCGGCGCAGCACGCCTTCGACTCCGCCGAGGCGCGCAACGAGGCGTGGGACGAGGAGGACCGGCGCTGGGACGACGACGACTGGCCGAAGGACGCGGGACCCGCCGCCCCCTGACACGGCCGGGCAGGGGGCGCGAGGCGCCGGTCGCCGCCGAGCCCGGCCCGCTGACGCGGCCGCGCTGGCGGCCGCCCTCGAAGCCACGCTCGAGGCCTTCCGAGAGGCGCAGGCCGCCGGCTGAGGTCCGCCGCGCCCCCGCTCACTCCAGGAAGCTGTGCCCCTCGTCGGGGAACGTGCCCGAGCGCACCTCCGCGTTGTAGGCGGTGGCCGCGCGCACCATCTCCTCGCGCACCGCCCCGAACTGCTTGCTGAAGCGCGGGGTCCACGTGGACAGCCCGGCCATGTCCGACCAGACGAGCACCTGGCCGTCGCAGGCCGCGCCGGCTCCGATGCCGATCGTCGGGATGGTGAGGATCTCGGTCACCCGGGCGGCGAGCGGCGCGGGGACCATCTCCAGCACGACGGCGAACGCGCCCGCCTCCTGCAGCGCGAGGGCGTCCTCGCTCAGGCGCTCCGCGGCGTCGGTGCCCCGGCCCTGCACGCGCTTGCCGCCGAGCACGTTCTCCGACTGCGGGGTGAACCCCAGGTGCCCCATGACGGCGATGCCGGAGGAGGTCAGCAGGCGCACGTGCTCGGCCACCCGCCGCCCGCCCTCGAGCTTGACCGCGTGCGCACCGGCCTCCTTCATGAGGCGCACGGCGGTGGCGAACGCGTGCGCGGGGGAGTCCTCGTAGGAGCCGAACGGCATGTCGGCCACGACGAGCGCCCGCCGGACGGCGCCGGTCACCGCGCGGGTGTGGTGGACCATCTGGTCCACGGTCACGGGGATCGTCGACGCGTAGCCGTAGAAGTTGTCGCCGAGCGAGTCGCCCACGAGCAGCACGTCGGTGCCCGCCTCGTCGAAGATCCGGGCGGTCGGGGCGTCGTACGCGGTGAGCATGGTGATGCGCTCCCCGCGCTCCTTCGCCTCGCGCAGGTGGTGCACCCGCACCCGGCGCGGGGCCGCCTGCTGCTGCGGCGGCTGCGACGGCTGCGACGGCTGCGACGGCTGCTGCGCGCCCGCTTCCCGGCTCGGCTCGCTCATCGGGGGTCTCCCTTCGGTTCGCGCCAGGCGTTGGTGACCGGCAGACGGCGGTCGCGGCCGAAGGCGAGCGCGGTCACCTTCGGCCCCGGCGGGTACTGGCGGCGCTTCCACTCGGCCCGGTCGACGAGCGCCAGGACCCGGTCGACGACGTCCGCGTCGAATCCGCGGGCCAGCAGCTCGTCGCGGCCCTCGGCGTGCTCGACGTACGCGTCCAGCACCTGGTCGAGCAGGTGGTACGGCGGGAGTGAGTCGGTGTCCACCTGCCCCGGGGAGAGCTCCGCGGACGGCGGCTTGGTGATCGAGCTCTCGGGGATCGGCGGGATCTGGCCGGCGTCCAGCGCGGCCTGGTTGCGCCACCGCGCGAGCGCCCACACGCGCGACTTGTCGACGTCCTTCAGCGGCGCGAAGCCCCCGACGGCGTCGCCGTAGATCGTGGAGTAGCCGACGGCGAGCTCGGACTTGTTGCCCGTGGCGAGCACCAGGTGCCCCTCGACGTTCGAGACGCCCATCAGGATCATGCCGCGCACGCGTGCCTGGAGGTTCTCGCCGGCGACGCCCGGCAGGTCGAGCTCGCCGAGGAACGCGGAGACCATCGGCTCGATCGGCTGCACCCGGTAATCGGCCCCGAGGCGCTGCGCGAGGTCCGCCGCGTCGTCGCGGGAGTGCGCCGACGAGTGGCGCGACGGCATCGAGATCCCGACGACGGCGGCCCCGCCCAGCGCGTCGGCGGCCATCGCGGCGACGAGTGCCGAGTCGATGCCCCCGGAGAGCCCGAGGAGCACCGAGCGGAAGCCGTTCTTGCGCGCGTAGCCCGCGAGCCCGGTGACGACGGCCCGGTAGACCTCCTCGTCGGGCTCCAGCACCGGGGCGACCGCCCCCGGCCGGGGCGGGTCCCCGGCGTCGGGCAGGTCCCACACCAGCAGGTGCTCGACGAACTGCGGCGCGCGCCCCAGGAGCGTGCCGTCAGGACCGACGACGAACGAGCCGCCGTCGAAGACGAGGTCGTCCTGGCCGCCGACGAGGTTGACGTACGCCACGACGGCGCCCGCCTCGGCCGCCCGGCGCGCGGCGAGCTCCGCGCGGACGCCGACCTTGCCCTCCTCGTAGGGCGAGCCGTTCAGCACGAGGAGCAGGTCCGCGTCGCCCATCGGGGGCAGCGGACCGCCGTCGACCCAGATGTCCTCGCACACGACGACGCCGGCCCGGCGCGTCGCACCCGGCGGGCCGACCTCGACGACGCACGGCGCGTCGCCCGGTGCGAAGATCCGGTACTCGTCGAAGACCCCGTAGTTGGGCAGGTGGTGCTTGTCGTAGGCCGCCACGACCCCACCGCCGCGCACGACGACGGCGCGGTTCGTCGGCCGGCCCTCGTGCCCGGGGCGTGCGCTGCGCCCGAGCATGCCCAGGACGACGACGAGGTCGCCCAGCCCCTGGGCGGCGAGGCCGGCGACCACCCGGTGCAGGGCCGCGTCGGCGGCCCGCGCGAACGAGTCCCGCAGCGCGAGGTCCTCGAGCGGGTAGCCGGTCAGGACCATCTCCGGGAACACGACGAGGTCGGCGCCCTCGGCCGCTGCTCGGGCGCACCACTCCAGGACGAGGCCTGCGTTCGCGTCGACGTCGCCGACGCACGGGTCAACCTGGGCCAGGGCGATCCGCACCATGGTCGCCACCCTAGCGACGGACGCACGCTGCGCTCGCCGGGGTCCGGTCGGTGGCCGGGCCGCCGGGAGCCGGTCGGTCCCGACACACCGGCGCGCATGATCGACGCGCGACATCTGCTGGCAACACGCGTGTAGCAGGATGTCGGCCATGGACAGGCAAGAGGAGTTCGTGCTCCGCACCGTCGAGGAGCGGGACATCCGGTTCATCCGGCTGTGGTTCACCGACGTGCTCGGGGTCCTGAAGTCGGTCGCCGTCGCCCCAGCGGAGCTGGAGTCCGCGTTCGGCGAGGGCATCGGCTTCGACGGCAGCGCGATCGAGGGCCTCACCCGCGTCTACGAGGCCGACATGCTCGCCAAGCCGGACCCGTCGACGTTCCAGGTCCTGCCGTGGCGCGGCGAGACCCACGGCACGGCGCGGATGTTCTGCGACATCCTCACCCCCGACGGGCAGCCGTCCCTGGCGGACCCGCGGCACGTGCTCAAGCGTGCGCTGGCGCGGGCGTCGGAGAAGGGCTTCACCTTCTACACGCACCCCGAGGTGGAGTTCTACCTGTTCGAGGGCCCGGCCGACCCGACCCAGCCGCTCGTGCCCGTCGACGCCGGCGGCTACTTCGACCACGTCCCGCGCGGGACCGGTCACGACTTCCGGCGCGCGGCGATCCAGATGCTGGAGTCGATGGGCATCTCGGTCGAGTTCTCCCACCACGAGGCCGGCCCGGGTCAGAACGAGATCGACCTGCGCTACGCGGACGCGCTCACGACGGCGGACAACGTCATGACGTTCCGGACGGTCGTCAAGGAGGTCGCCCTCGAGCAGGGGCTCTTCGCGTCGTTCATGCCGAAGCCGCTGCGCGAGCACCCCGGATCGGGGATGCACACGCACCTGTCGCTGTTCGAGGGCGACCGGAACGCGTTCTACGAGCCCAGTGCGCCGCTGGAGCTCTCGCAGACCGCACGGCGGTTCATCGCCGGCGTCCTGCGGCACTCCGCCGAGATCACCGCGATCACCAACCAGTGGGTGAACTCGTACAAGCGGCTGTGGGGCGGCGCCGAGGCGCCGTCGTACGTCTGCTGGGGCCACAACAACCGCTCCGCCCTCGTCCGGGTGCCCCTGTACAAGCCGGGCAAGGGCAACTCCACACGGGTGGAGTACCGCGGCGTCGACTCCGCGACGAACCCCTACCTCGCCTTCGCGGTGCTCCTGGCCGCAGGGCTCAAGGGCATCGAGGAGGGTTACGAGCTGCCCGACGGTGCCGAGGACGACGTCTGGGAGCTCACCGACGGCGAGCGCCGGGCCATGGGCATCGACCCTCTCCCGTCGTCGCTGGAGCAGGCGGTGGCGCAGATGGAGCGCTCCGAGCTGGTCGCCGAGACGCTGGGGGAGCACGTGTTCAACTTCGTCCTGCGCAACAAGCGGCAGGAGTGGGACGCCTACCGGGCGCAGGTCACCCCGTACGAGCTGACGCGGTACCTGCCGGTGCTCTGAACGCGCCACCGAGGGGGACCACGTGACGTCGCCCACGACCGGTCGTCCCGCGGGGTCCCTGCGGGCCACGCTCGTGCGGCTCGGTTTCGCCGACCCGGACCGGGCGGAGCGGCTGCTGGCGGACCCGTACCTGCGCGCCGCCGTGGACGAGCCGGCCGACGGTCCGCTCCTGCACGCGCTCGGCACCCTCGCCTCGCCCGACGACGGCCTGCTCGCCCTCACCCGGATCCTCGCCGCCGCGGACGGGACGCCCGCCGCGGGTGCACTGGCGGCGGCCCTCGGCCGGCCGGGCGTGGTGCGGGACCGGCTCCTCGGCGTGCTCGGGGCCTCGACGGCGCTCGGGGACCACCTCGCCCGGCACCCCGCCGACGTCGCGGTGATCACCGACGCGGACCTGCTG
>JAEZAR010000074.1 GCA_023430425.1 Actinomycetes bacterium
GCTGGTGACCGTGCTGCTGCGCTCGTTCCGCGAGCCGGGCGGCGGCTGGGGCTGGGCGAACTACGTCAACCTCGGCACGACCGGCGGGCGCAACGCGCTCAACGCGACGGTGTGGGAGGCGGCGGCGACGTCCCTGCGGACGGCGGTCGACGCCACCCTCGTCGCGGTGGTGGTCGGGGGCCTGGTGGCGCTGGTGGTCTCGCGTCGGCCGCGCGGGCGCGGTGCCCGCCGCGCCGTGCGCACGTTCGACGCCCTGTTCATGCTCCCGCTCGGCGTCTCCGCCGTGACCGTCGGGTTCGGGTTCCTCGTCGCGCTGGACCGGCCGTTCGGGATCGACCTCGACCTGCGGGGCTCCCCGCTGCTGGTCCCGCTCGCGCAGGCAGTGGTGGCCACCCCGCTCGTCGTGCGCACCGTGCTGCCCGTGCTCCGGGCCATCGACGCCCGCCTGCACGACGCCGCGGCGACGCTCGGCGCCGGGCCGGGCCGGGTGCTCGCGCACGTCGACTGGCCGGTCGCGGCGCGCTCGCTCGGCCTGGCCGTCGGGCTCGCCTTCGCGGTGAGCCTGGGCGAGTTCGGCGCGACCTCGTTCCTCGCCCGGCCCGACCGGCCGACGCTGCCGGTGGTGATCTTCCGGCTCATCGGGCGCCCCGGGGCGGAGAATCTCGGCATGGCGTTCGCCGCGTGCGTCCTGCTCGGCGCGGTGACGGCGCTCGTTATCGCCGCGGCCGAGCGGCTGCGGGCGGGGGGCGAGCAGTGGTGAGCGCGGGGCAGGCCACGGGCCCACGCGGCGCTGCGGGCGGCGGGCTGGAGGTCCGGGACGTCGTCGTGCACTACCGCGACGACGACGGGACGGTCGCCACCGCCGTCGACGGCCTCAGCCTCGACGTCGCGCCCGGGGAGGTGCTCGCGCTGCTGGGCCCCTCGGGGTCCGGCAAGTCCACGCTGCTGCGTGCGGTCGCCGGCCTGGAGCCGCTCTCGGCGGGCCGGGTGGCGTGGGACGGCGTCGATCTCGCGGGCGTGCCGACCCACCGACGGGGCTTCGGCATGGTCTTCCAGGACGGGCAGCTGTTCCCCCACCGGGACGTGGCCGGCAACGTGGCCTTCGGCCTGCACATGACCGGCCCGGTGCGGCGCGACCGCGACGCCCGGGCGCGGGTGCGCGCGCGGGTGGGCGAGCTGCTGGAGATCGTCGGCCTCGCGGGGTTCGAGCGGCGGGACGTCGCGAGCCTGTCGGGTGGGGAGCGCCAGCGGGTGGCCCTCGCGCGGTCCCTGGCGCCACGGCCCCGGCTGCTGCTCCTCGACGAGCCGCTCTCCGCCCTCGACCGGGCCCTGCGTGAGCGCCTCGCGGGGGAGGTGCGCGCCGCGCTGGTCGCCACCGGGACGACGGCCCTCTTCGTCACCCACGACCACGACGAGGCGTTCACCGTCGCCGACCGCATCGCGGTGATGGACGCGGGCCGCCTGCTGCAGGTGGCCGCCCCGGCGGACCTGTGGCACCTGCCGGCGTCGCGCCGGGTCGCGGAGTTCCTCGGGTACGAGGCGTTCGTCGACGCCTCGACGGGTGCGCCCGGTCTCGGGGTGGCCACCGCCGGCGCGGGCGGCCGCACGCTCGGGTTCGGCCCGGGGTCGCTGCACCTCGACGACGCGGGACCGCTCGCCGGGGTGGTCGTCGCGAGCGGCTTCCGGCGCGGCGTCGTCGAGACGGTCGTGGACGTGGCGGGGGTCGGGCAGGTGACGGTGGTGGAGCCGAGCGGGGGCTACCTCGCCCGGGACCTCCCGGCGCCGGGCGCGCAGGTCCGGCTGCGCGCCGACGCGGGCGCGGTCGCGGTCATCGAGGACCCACCGGTCTGAGGCGCAGCGGCCTGGACGGTCCGCTGCCCGGGTGGCTCAGGCGGGCGCGGGGCCGCCGACGGCGAGCTCGAACCAGACGGACTTGCCCACGGCCTGCTCCTGCACGCCCCAGGCCGCCGCGAGCATCTCGACGAGCTGGAGTCCGCGGCCGCCGGGCTCGTCGGGGGCGGGGTCGCGGACGACGGGCCGACCTGCGCCGCCGTCAGTCACGGTCACCCGCAGGAGTCCCGGTCCACGGCTCACGGTGACGGTGACGAGGCCGCCCGGGTCGCCGTGACGCACCGCGTTGGTGACGACCTCGCTCCCGAGCAGCTCGGCGAGGGCGACGGCGTCGTCGTCGGCACCGGCCAGGGCGACCTGGCCGCACAGCCACCGGCGCACGCCCGAGATCGCGGCAGGCGCCGCCTCGAGGACGACCGTCGCCAGCGGCCCGGTCGCGGTCGTCGGCGCCGTCCCGCGTGCGGGATCGCGGGGTGCCGGCCGGGGAGGGACGGTGCGGGCGGTGGGGAGCACGGCGCCGGTCGAGGCGGCGAGGGGCAGGCCGGGTCCGCGCGCGGTGTCCAGGACGACGGACATGGCGATCCCCCTCGGCGCAGCGGTGCGACACCGGATGGGAGCGCGCTGGTGGACGGCTATGACGCGGGTTCGGCGACGGGTTCCCCGGGCACGTCCGCGGACGCGGCGCCCGGACCCCTCACCGGCCGCGGTTGCGGGGGTGCTCGCGCGCGGCCCGCTCG
>JAEZAR010000225.1 GCA_023430425.1 Actinomycetes bacterium
CGGGGCGCCCGCGTCCGAGCAGCTCGAGCATGCCGACGGCGTAGGCGGCGCCGATGAGGTTCCAGGCGGGCGTCCGGCCGGCGCGGAGACCGGCGACGACCGACGCCGGGTCCGCCAGGTCCACGTCGTGCCGTTCGCGCAGCGCCTCGACCGCGAGGGCCACGGCGTCCTCGGCCGCCACCCAGTCCCCGCGGTCCACGGCAGACCGCAGGCGGCGCGTCGCCATGCCGTTGGCCAGTGCGCTGCCCGTCGGGGCGCCCGCGGCGCGCGCCGCGTAGTACTCCTCGAGCGCCCGCCGGTCGGGCGGGGTGGCGTGCTCCAGGCCGGCGTCGGGCGCGAGGCAGGCCCGCGCCCGCAGGGTCCCGCCGTCCCGTTCGACGGCGACGGACGCGAAGCCGGCGGCACGCAGCAGCCCGGCGAGGCCGTCCTGCGAGGCGAGGAACCCGTGGAAGCCGGGGGAGAGCGCGATGAGCACCAGCTCGTCCGCCGTCCCGGGGACGACCGTCTCGGCCGCGGGGGTCGTCAGCACGAGCACGCCCGAGGGCGTGAGGAGCCGGGCGAGCGTGCGCAGGAACGCGAGGGGTGAGTCCACGTGCTCGAGCACCTCGGACGCGAGGACGAGGTCGAACAGGGCGTCGAAAGTGGTCGTCTCGGTGACGTACTCGGGGCGGATGTCCAGCCCGAGCTCCGCGGCCCCGCGCCGACCCGCGAGCGAGGGCTCGACGCCGACCACCTCCCAGCCGTGCAGGAACCGGGCCACGTCGAGGCCGAAGCCGTAGTTGCACCCGACGTCGAGCATGCGGCGCACGGAGCCCGGGTCGGGCACCGCCAGGCACCGGGCGATCGTGTCGATGCCGGCGCCCGCCTCGACGTACGCGTCCACCGAGGCGTCGTCGGGGGTCACGTCACCGACCTCGCCGCTCATCCGCACGGACGCGCACTCGGGGCAGCGCACCACCTGGATCCCGCACCGGCCGAGCGCGTTGACCTCGGCGACCTGCGTCGCCGCCCCGGTGAACCCGCAGACCAGGCACCTGACCTCGGTCGGGCGGTCGAGCCACAGCAGTTCCGTCACGGCGGCTCCCTCCCGGTGGATGCCGCATGCTAGCGGGGCGCCCCCGCACGTCGGAACGGGCTCGTAGGCTGCGCGCATGGACCTGTTCGACGCCGTGAGCGCCACCGCGCAGGGGCTCCCGGGCGTCGGCGGCACCTCGCCGCTCGCGGTCCGGATGCGGCCCCGCACGCTCGCGGAGGTGGCCGGCCAGGAGCACCTGCTCGAGCCCGGCTCGCCCCTGCGGCGCCTCGTCGAGCCGGCCGACGGCGCCGGTCGGGCCGGCCCGTCGTCGGTCGTGCTGTGGGGGCCGCCCGGGACCGGCAAGACGACTCTCGCGTACCTCATCGCCGCGTCGTCGGGCCGTCGGTTCGTCGAGCTGTCCGGGGTCTCGGCCGGCGTCAAGGAGGTCCGGGCGGTCGTCGAGGACGCGCGGCGACGCCTGGCGACCGGCGGGCCCGAGACCGTCCTGTTCATCGACGAGGTGCACCGCTTCTCCACCACCCAGCAGGACTCCCTGCTCCCGAGCGTGGAGAACCGGTGGGTCACCCTCGTGGCGGCCACGACGGAGAACCCGAGCTTCTCGGTCACCGCGCCGCTGCTGTCGCGCTCCCTGCTGCTGACCCTGCGCCCGCTGACCGACGACGACGTGCGCGCCCTCGTCCGGCGGGCCCTCCTCGACGACAGGGGCCTCGCCGGCGTGGTGACGCTCGACGACGACGCGGAGGACCATCTCGTCCGCCTCGCCGGCGGCGACGCCCGCCGGGCCCTGACCGTGCTCGAGGCCGCCGCGGGCGCGGCGCTGGGGGCCCCCGGTCGGTCGGCGGGCTCGGGCGCCGGCGAGGTGCCCGCCGTCGACCTGGCGAGCATGGAGCGGGCGGTCGACGTCGCGGCCGTGCGCTACGACCGGGCCGGTGACCAGCACTACGACGTGGCCAGCGCGTTCATCAAGTCGATGCGCGGGTCCGACGTCGACGCCGCGCTGCACTACCTCGCGCGCATGGTCGTCGCCGGCGAGGACCCGCGGTTCATCGCCCGGCGGATCGTCATCGCCGCCGCCGAGGAGGTCGGGATGGCGGACCCGTCGGCGCTGCGCACGGCCGTCGCCGCCGCGCAGGCGGTCCAGCTCATCGGGATGCCGGAGGCCCGCCTCGTGCTCGCCCAGGCCGTGGTCCACGTCGCGACGGCACCCAAGTCCAACGCCTCTTACCGCGCCATCGACGCGGCGATCGCCGACGTCCGTGCGGGTCGGGCGGGCCCGGTGCCGGCCCACCTGCGGGACACCCACTACAGCGGTGCGCAGCGGCTCGGTCACGGCGAGGGCTACCGCTACGCCCACGACGAGCCGCACGGTGTGGCGTGCCAGCAGTACGCCCCGGACGAGCTCGCCGAGGCGCGCTACTACGAGCCCACGGACCGCGGCCACGAGCGGGAGGTCGGGGCTCGGCTCACCCGGATCCGCCAGATCCTGCACCCGGACCCGTCGTCGGCGCCCCGGGTCGTCGACCCGGGCACGGCCGACGGTGAGGCGACCGGACGGGTGCGGTAGGATCAACCGGTCGTTCGTCCGCGGACGACGGGTCGGCCACGGCGGGAGCAGCTCGCCCGCGTGCCGCCGACCACCTGGGGACCTCAGCCAGCTCCATCGAAGGTCGGTCCCACGCCCGCCGGAGATCCCTCCGTCCGCGGGTCGTGCCCCACGACAGGAAGAACATCACACCGTGTCCTCTGTGACCCGCTCGCGCCGCCAGGTGCGGCTCTCCCGTGCCCTCGGGCTCGCCCTGACCCCGAAGGCCGTCCGCCACTTCGAGAAGCGGCCCTACCCGCCCGGCGAGCACGGCCGCGCGCGGCGCCGCACCGAGTCCGACTACGCCGTCCGCCTGCGGGAGAAGCAGCGCCTGCGCGCGCAGTACGCCCTGCGCGAGAAGCAGATGGCCCGCGCGTTCGAGGTCGCGAAGAAGGCGCCCGGCCAGACCGGCGAGGCCCTCATCGAGACCCTCGAGACCCGCCTCGACGCGCTCGTGCTCCGGGCCGGCTTCGCCCGCACGATGCTCCAGGCGCGACAGGTCGTCGTGCACCGCCACGTGTTGGTGGACGGCAAGATCGTCGACCGGCCGTCGTTCCAGGTGAAGCCCGGCCAGACGATCCAGGTCAAGCCGCGCAGCCAGACCAGCGCGCAGTTCCAGGTGGCCGCCGCCGGCGCGCACCGCGACGTGCTGCCCGCCGTCCCCGGGTACCTCGACGTCCAGCTCGAGAAGCTGTCCGCCGTGCTCACCCGCCGGCCGCTGCGGGCCGAGGTCCCGGTGACCTGCGAGGTCCAGCTCGTCGTGGAGTTCTACTCGCGCTGAGCCGCCCCGCGAGCACCGACGACGCCCCGCCCGCGCCCCTCACCGGCCGCCGGCGGGGCGTCGTCGTCCCCGGCCGTCCGGGCCCGTCGGGCGGCCGGTAGGCTCGGACCGCCGTCCGACCGGCAGCCCGTCGGCGCCGCGCGCCGTCGGCACCCGGGACCTGCGGGTCGGCACGCGAACGACACCGGCACGAGTGAGGAGAGCCATGACCGTCGTCGACTGGATCGGCGCCATCGCGGGGCTGCTCGCGGCCCTCGCCTTCGTCGGGCTCGTCGTCGCGCTGGCGGTGCCGCTGGTCAAGCTCGGACGGACCTTCGACGCGGCGACCCAGTCGGTGCGCGACCTCACCGCCCACACGCTGCCCGTCATCGACGAGACGGCCGCGACGGTGGCGGGCGCGAACGCCCAGCTCGCGAAGGTCGACACGACGACGACGGCGGCGGCCGAGGTCGCCCAGAACGTCTCGGCGCTCACGGCCCTGGTCGCGTCGACCGTCGGCCGCCCGCTCATCCGCCTCGCCGCGTTCTCCTACGGCGTGCGCCGCGCGCTGGCGGGGTTCCGCGAGAGCGTCGGCGCGAAGGTCCGCGGCTGATGCGCCGGCTCTTCTGGATGGGCGTCGGCGCCGCGGCCGGCCTCGTCGTCGCGCGGCGGGCGCGTCAGGTGGTGCGCAGCCTCCCGGACGCCGTCGTGGGCCAGGTCGAGGACGCGACCGGGCGCGCGT
>JAEZAR010000233.1 GCA_023430425.1 Actinomycetes bacterium
TGACGTGGACCGTGACGTTCAGCGCCGCGGGCACCTACACGCTGCGGGTGACGGACGTCAGCGGTGCCCTGCTGGGTGACGAGGTCGTCACCGTCGCGGCGGCCCCCGGCGGCACCGGCACCGGCGGCGCGCTGAGCGACACGGGCTTCGAGGCCATGGAGCTCGCGCTCGGCGCAGGCGCCCTGATCCTCGCCGGCGGCGCCGCCATCGCCGTCGTCCGCCGCCGCCAGACCGCGCGGGCCTGACCGACTCTGACCGCACTGCCCGGAGGGCCCGTCGCAGCAGCGGCGGGCCCTTCGTGGTGCCTCGGGTGCCGCCGGCGGCGAGCCCCGCGGCCGGAGCCACCGCTCAGCCGAGCGCTCCGGCGATCAGGTCGTACTGCGCCGGCTCGGTCGGGATGACGACGACGCCCTGGACGCGCAGGTGCGGCGGCGGGGCGGAGGGGTACGAGCTCGTGCTCCGGAGGAAGGCGACGTAGGCGTCGTCGTCGGGGATGGCGTACAGGTGAACGGGTGCGCCGTCGAGGACGCACGTCACGGCGCGCTCGGCGTAGGCGGGCGGTGACGGCCACTGCGTGACGTCGGCGCAGCCGACGGCTGCGGCGAGGGCCCCCAGGTCCGACGACGGCTCGGGTTGTGCCGGGACCGCGGGCGTCGCGGCCACGGTCGGCTCCGGGGTGGTGCCCGGCGTGGGACCGCGGACCGTGCCCCCGTCGCCGTCGTCCACGTCGGCGCCCACGTCCGAGTCGTCGGACGACGGGCTCGGGGCGGCCGTCGCGGCCTCGCGAGCGGTGCCCCGTGGTTCCTGCGGTTCGGTGGCGCAGGCGGGGAGCAGGAGCAGCATGACGGCTGCGAGAGCGACGCGACCGCTGGGCAAGGCCATGCCCGAGTTTATGTACAGTTCGGCCAGGGGTGGCTGGAATTAACCCGATGTAGGCCGGATGGGTGAGACGCCTGTCATATAGCACCGGGTGTCCAGGAGGATATGGGACCAAGGTCGCATACCTGCGGCTCGTGCCACTTGTCCGGGAGGTCCCCCGCATGTCCGATCCCAAGCGGCACCGAAGGGTGTCTCGCCGCTCACGCGCGGCCAGAGCCACCGCTTCGGTCTCGACGGCCGCCGTCGCACTCGCCGGAGTCGTCCTCGCCACCGGTACGCCGGCTGTGGCGGCGACCGACACCGAGCCGTCCTTCGAGCTCATCGCCAGTGATCTCGAGTTCATCCTCGCCCAGATCCAGATCTCCGAAGCCCATGCGGCCGGCGGCGACCTCCTGTGCGACTCGCCGCTCGACGAGAGCGGCAAGTGCGTCCCCGACCCGATGCTCCCGTGGGGCCTGCGGACCGTCGACGGTTCCTTCAACAACCTCGAGTTCGACATCCATCTCGGCTCGGGCGACGAGGAGTTCCCCCGCCTCCTCCCGATCCACTGGCGTGGGGCGGACCCGGTTCCCCCAGGGGTCCCGCCCTTCATGCAGAACCCGCCGGGCGTCACGGACGTCTGCGAGGCGGGCACCACGTGCTACGAGCAGACCAACGGCTTCGTCTACGACTCCTCCCCCCGCACGATCAGCAACCTCATCGTCGACTCGTCGACGAGCAACCCGGCGGCCGTCGACGCCGCCGCGGACCGCGAGGGCTCCTTCACCGACCCGGTGACCGGCAGCATCTACGTCCCCGACTCGGCGCCGGACGAGGGTCTCTCCGCCCCGGTCAACGCGTGGATGACGTTCTTCGGGCAGTTCTTCGACCACGGCCTGGACCTGGTCGACAAGGGCGGCAACGGCACCATCGTCGTCCCGCTCGAGGAGGACGACCCCCTGTGGGACGTCACGCCCCCGAACCAGCGCTTCATGATGCTCACCCGGGCGACGAACGGCGCCGGGCCGGACGGTGTGCTCGGCACCACTGACGACGTCCGCCAGCACAACAACGAGACCACGGCGTTCGTCGACCAGAACCAGACCTACACCTCCCACCCCTCGCACCAGGCGTTCCTGCGTGAGTACAGGCTGGTCGACGGCAGCCCGCAGGCGACGGGCCGGCTCCTCGACGGGGCCAACGGTGGCCTCGCCACGTGGGACGACGCCAAGCGCCAGGCCCGCGAGGTGCTCGGCATCGAGCTCGGCGGACCGCCTGGAACGCCAGGTGACTACCCCGACGTCGTCAGCGCACCGCACCTGGTGATGGACCTGTACGGCAACTTCATCCCGGGCGACAACGGGTTCCCGCAGCTCATGACGACCAACGGCGTCATCGAGGGCAACCCGGACGCGCCGATCTCCACCGCCGACGCGCTCCGCACCGGGCACGCGTTCCTCGAGGACATCGCCCACGGCGCGACGCAGGACCCGACGGACCTCAGCGGCTACGACAACGTGCTGCTCGGACAGCACTTCGTCACGGGCGACGGTCGCGGCAACGAGAACATCGCGCTCACGGCGGTCCACCACGTGTTCCACTCCGAGCACAACCGTCTCGTGGCGCACGCCGACGAGATCCTGCACCGGGCGGGCAACGAGGCTCTGCTGGCAGCGTTCGAGGACCAGAGCGAGGCGGACGACTGGACCTACGAGGAGCGGCTCTTCCAGGTCGCCCGGTTCGCCAACGAGATGCAGTACCAGCACCTGGTCTTCGAGGAGTTCGCGCGCCGGATCCAGCCGAACATCGACCCGGTCGTGTTCAACGAGAACTCCTATGACTCCACGATCGACCCGTCGATCGTCGCGGAGTTCGCGCACGTGGTGTACCGCTTCGGCCACTCCATGCTGACCGAGGACATCGCCCGTGAGGGCTTCGGGGCCGAGGACATGCCGCTGCTCGCCGGCTTCCTCAACCCCGTGGCGTTCCACTGCCGCACGGTGCCCGGACCCGGCAACGTCTGCCCCCCCGGTGACGAGCTCACCCCGGACCAGGCGGCCGGATCGATCATCAACGGCACCACCGACCAGACCGCGAGCCAGATCGACGAGCTCGTGACCGACACGCTGCGCAACAGCCTGCTCGGCCTGCCGCTCGACCTGGCCGCGATCAACATCATGCGTGGCCGGGACGCCGGCGTCCCGCCGCTGCAGACGGCCCGCCAGATGTTCTTCGACGCCACCGGCAACACCAACCTCGAGCCGTACACGAGCTGGGCAGACTTCGGTCTGGCGCTGAAGAACGGCAACAACTTCGGCCGCGGGGAGTCCACCGCGTCGCTCGTCAACTTCGTGGCGGCGTACGGCACCCACCCGTCGGTCCTCGGGGCCGACACGCTGGCCGAGAAGCGGGCCGCCGCCGACGTCCTGGTCAACGGCGCGCCGACGGTCCAGTTCACGTCCCGCATCGCCGGGCCGAACCGGTTCGCGACGAGCGCTGCCATCAGCAGCTCGCACTTCGGTCCGGGCGTCCCCGTGGTGTACGTCGCGAACGGCGGCAACTTCCCGGACGCCATGGCGGCCGGGCCGGCGGCAGCGCAGGAGGGTGGCCCGGTCCTGCTCGTGCAGCCCAACGCCATCCCGGCTCAGACGGCACTCGAGCTGATCCGGCTCAACCCGGGACGGATCGTCGTCCTCGGTGACCCGGCAAGCGTGAACGCGCAGGTCATGGCGTCGTTGGCCACCTACACCGAGGGGCCGGTCGCCCGGATCGCCGGGTCGAACCGGTTCGCGACAGCGGTCGCCATCAGCGCCGCGCACTTCGAGCCGGGCGTGGAGACGCTGTACGTGGCGGACGGGACGAACTACCCCGACGCCCTCGCCGCCGCTCCCGTCGCCGCCCGGGACGGGTCCCCGATCCTCCTCGTGCCGCCGACCGGCCCGGTGCCCGTCATGGTGCAGCAGGAGATCCTCCGACTCGACCCCGGCCGGATCGTCGTCCTCGGCGGTACCCCCTCGGTCTCCGCTGCGACCATGGCGGCGATCGACGCCCTGACCGACGCCCCGGTGACGCGGATCGCCGGCGCCGACCGGTTCCAGACGGCCGTGAGCATCGTCACCGCCTCGTACCCGAGCGGTGCGGACACGGTGTACGTCACGACCGGTCTGAACTACCCGGACGCGCTGTCCGTGGGTGCCGTCGCGGGTCTGCAGGACGCGCCCGTCCTGCTGGTCCCGACGGGGTCCGTGGTCCCCGCCCACGTCGCTGCGACGATCGTGGCACTCGGCGCGAAGAAGGTCATCGTCCTGGGTGACACGGCCAGCGTGTCCGCAGCCCAGATGACAGCGCTCGAGGCACTCGCCCCGACCGTCGTCGTCCCGGCCGACCGGGCGGAGTTCATGAACAGCACCGGCGCCTGGGCCGGCCCCAGCCAGTACGAGACCGTCACCGGTCTCGAGGGTGTCGACTTCTGGGTCGGCGGACTGGCCGAGGCGCTCGACCCGTTCGGCGGCATGCTCGGATCGACGTTCAACTTCGTGTTCGAGAAGCAGCTGGAGAACCTCCAGTTCGGCGACAGGTTCTACTACCTGTTCCGCAACCAGGGGAACCAGCTGTTCGCAGGGCTCGAGGCGAACTCCTTCTCCTCGCTCGTCCAGCGCAACACGGACGCGTCGCTGATCCCGGCGGACGTCTTCGGCATCCACGACCCGTTCTTCGACGTGGAGAACCTGCCGTCGCCGCTGCCGCCGGGCCTCGTCCAGATGCCCAACGGGCAGCTCCGGTGGGACGGTGACGAGCACATCGAGATCCACGGTCACCGGACGCTCGCGGACAACCTCCGCGGCGGCCAGGGTGACGACGCCCTGTGGGGCTACGGCGGGAACGACCGCATCGAGGGTGGGTCGGGCAACGACTCGATCCTCGGCGGCATCGGGAACGACATCCTCACGGACACCTTCGGTGACGACAACATCAAGGGTCAGCAGGGCAACGACGCCATCGACACCGGCTACGGGTTCGACCTGGCGCTCGGCGGCTCCGGGGACGACTTCATCGTCGGCGGCCACGAGGCCAAGACGGTCTTCGCCGGCACCGGGCAGGACATCGTGGTCGGTGGCACCGGTCGGGACAACATCTTCGGCAACGAGGGTGACGACTGGATCGAGGGCGGCGACCACGCCGATCTCCTCATGGGCGACAACTCGAACCAGTTCCAGAACGACCGGATCGGCGGCGCCGACGTCCTCATCGCAGGTGGCGGCTCCGACGACTACGACGCTGAGGGCGGCGACGACATCATGGTCGCCCAGCTCGGCGGCACCGACCGGTTCCACGGCATGTTCGGGTTCGACTACGTCACCTACTACGGGGAGGACGGGAACGTCGATGCGGACCTCAACTTCAACCTTCTGCAGCCGCCGTCGGTCACGGCCATCCGCGACCGGTTCCTGCAGGTCGAGGCGCTCTCGGGCGGGGATGGCGACGACATCCTCCGCGGGCGCGGGTTCTCCCTCGACGAGTTCAACGACGAGGGCGACCCGATCAACAAGCTCACCGAGGCGGGGCTGGACCGGATCGCGGGCCTGGAGGCCCTGCTTCGCCCGAACGGGCACGTGCAGGACTATGCGCTGCGACTGATGGACGACCCCCTGCTCATCGACAACGACGGTGTCAGCAACCTGCTCATGGGTGGCAACGGCAGCGACATGA
Organism: Actinomycetes bacterium; assembly: GCA_023430425.1. Next base: position 5,569 of record JAEZAR010000233.1, read on the forward strand.
TCGAGGGCCGGTACGGGGACGACTTCATCGAGGGTGACGCGTATCTGCGGGTCCAGCTCGAGTACAACGGGGTCCGCTACGACTCCGCCAACGGCCTCCGCGCCGGCGTGTTCGCAGGCTCGATCGACCCCGGCGACATCGTGATCATCCGCGAGATCGTCGTCGACCCGGGTCAGGACGGCGTGGTCGACACGGCGGTCTACGAGTTCCCGTTCGCGGAGTACGAGGTGACCTACCTCGGCGACGACTACTGGCGGGTGTTCCACACCGGGGCCGCCGAGCTCGAGGAGGCCGACGGGAACGACATCCTCCACGCGATCGAGATGCTGCAGTTCGACGGCCAGTGCTTCACCCTCAACCCGGAGGGCGCGACGCCGGCCGAGCAGCTCATCCCGTGCGGCGTGGCGGGCACGGTCGTCATCGACGACCAGAACCCGCTCGAGGGCCGGCCGATGACGGCGACCGTCACGCTCGCCGACGGCGTCAGCGCAACCGGCGTCCGCTTCAACTGGCAGCAGTGCGAGGCGGGCGAGGGTTGCGAGCCGTCGGAGGTCGACAACAGCCTGCCCGACACGCCCGACGGGCTGGTGGACACATTCGTCCCGACCAACCCGGACGTCGGGTACCAGATGCGCGTGACCGTCACGTTCATCGACGGCGACGGCATCCTCCGGAGCATCGTCTCGGAGCCGACCACAGGTCTGGTCGGGAACGTGAACGACGCCCCGACGCCGCCCACCCTCACGCCGACCGAGCCGGTCGTGGGCAACGCGGTGGTGGCATCGTCGTTCACCGACCCCGATGGCACAGAGGCTGCACGGGAGACCGGCATCCTCTACGAGTGGCAGGGTTCGACGAACGGCTCCACGTGGCAGGTGCTCGCGTCGGGCCTCGACACGGGGATCCTCATCACCGAGGCCCACGTCGGGATGCAGATCCGGGCGCGGATCGTCTTCACCGACGATCACGGCACGGAGGAGACCATGTTCACGGCGCCCACAGCGCCCGTGGGGGTGAACTCCGTGCTGGCCCTGGTCACGGTGACGTGACGGCAGTACGGAACGGCTCGCTTCGGCGGGGGCCGGTCCGATAGGTGGCTCGGGGGCCGTAGCGCAGGCTACGGCCCCCGGGCCCTGCCCCCGCCGTCGCGTGATGCGGACCGCGAAGATCCGTGGTCCGTGGGGCGGCCTCACCCGAGGCCGCCGGGGACCCACAGGCTCGACAAGAGATGGACTCGACAGGAGATGGACATGAACCGTCGTTCCCTCCGGACGGTGCTGTCGACCGTCGGAGCGCTCGCGCTGGTGGCTCTTCCGTCCGTGGCCATGGCCTACGACGCGCCCGGCTACACGACCACCGTCTCCGACCCGACCCCCGCGATCGGTCAGGCGATCACCGTCACCACCGACG
>JAEZAR010000252.1 GCA_023430425.1 Actinomycetes bacterium
GCCGCCCGGGGGCTGTCCGGGTCAGCGCTCGGCGCCGACCACCGCCGAGCGCTCCTCGGCGCCGCTGGACCCGCCCGGCACCAGCCGGAACCCGGGGGCGATCCGGCGGGGCTCCCCGGCCACGCCGCGCTTGCGCTCGTCGATGAGCCGCACGGCCTCGCGCGGGATCTCGGCCCGGCCGGGGTCGATCGTCGTGAGCGTCGGGTTGGAGTACCGCCCCTCGTCGATGGCGTCGAAGCCGACGACGGCGACGTCGTCGGGGACGCGGTACCCCCGGACCTGGAGCTCGTGCATCGCGCCGAGCGCGAGGGAGTCGTTGAACGCGAAGACGGCGTCGAAATCGACACCCGCGTCGATGAGGTGACCCATCGTGCGTGCGCCGGTCGCGTGGTCCCAGGTGCGGATCGTCGGCACCTCGAGGGCCGGGTCCACGCCGATGCCCGCGGCGTCGAGCGCAGCGCGGTAGCCGGCGAGCCGCAGCGGCGCCGACCCGACGTCCTGCATCGGGTTGGGGCCCATGGCCACGACGCGCCGCCGGCCCAGGGTGAGCAGGTGCTCCGTGGCCGCCCGCGCCGCCTCGGTGTTGCGCATGGTGACGTGGTCGATGCCGGGATGGAAGATCCGCTCGCCGAGCAGGACCAGCGGGTACGGCACGTCGAGGAGCTCCTCGTCGCCCGGGCCGAGCGCGAGCGGGCTGTAGACGAGGCCGTCCGTCAGGTGCCGTCGGGCGCCCCGCAGCACCTCCAGCTCGAGGTCGCGTCGGCCGCCGTGCTGCTCGATGATCACCGTGAGGCCGCGCGCCTCGGCGGCCGCGATGACCGCCCCGGCGAGCTCGGCGAAGTAGGGCACGCGCAGCTCGGGCAGCGCCAGCCCGATGATGCCGCTGCGCCCGGTGCGCAGGCTCCGGGCGGACGCGTTCATCCGGTAGCCGAGCTCCGCGATCGCGGCGAGGACCCGGTCGCGCGTCTCGGGCCGGATGTACGGGTACCCGTTGACCACGTTGGAGACCGTCTTCGCCGAGACGCCCGCCCGCCGCGCGACGTCCTGCATCGTGACTGCCACAGCCGACTCCTTTCGCGCGACACCCTACATCGATGAAGACGCGTGTGGTCGGCACGACGCACCCCGGGATCGCACCGGCCGGCGCGAGGACCGCGGGCACGACACGGGCCCGGCACCGACGGTGCCGAGCCCGGGTTCGCGATGCTCGGGGGGACCCGAGCGTGGCGTCACTTCTTGTTGCGGCGCTGGTGGCGCGTCTTGCGCAGCAGCTTGCGGTGCTTCTTCTTGGCCATGCGCTTGCGGCGCTTCTTGATGACGGAGCCCACGTGTCCTCGCTCGTTCTCGGTTGTCCACGCGGTCCCCCGCCGCAGCGGCCGGGTCCCCGCGCTAAGGGAAGTCCGCCGGTCACTCTACCGGGTCACCGGGTGTGCTGCGCCCGGACCCCGTCCGCCCCGCCCCGCCTCCCCGCCAGGGGGCTCAGGAGCTGAGGCGCCGCTCGGCGTCGTCGCCGAGACCGTCGACGGAGTGCTCGCGCAGGTACGCCTCGAGCGCGTCCTGGGGGACCCGGAACGAGCGGCCGACGCGGACCGCGGGCAGCTCGCCCCGGTTGACGAGCCGGTACACCGTCATCCGCGAGAGGCGCATGAGCTCGGCCACCTCGGCGACCGTGAGGTATCGCACGCGCTCGCTGCCGGCGCTCATCGTCCACTTCCGTCCTGTGCCGCCGCTGTGCCGCCCGTGTGCCGCTCGGCGCCGCGGCGACGCGTCCACCGGCGCGGCGCGCGCCGCGCTGGGCACACCCTAGGGCCTGCCGACGACGGTGTGAAAGGGGTGGCCAGAGTGACAGGAGTGACGATCACCCGGACGGCCCAGCGCACGCGCTCGACACCGGCGCGCGGCCGCGGCTCAGTCGTACAGCGCGTCGAGCCCGTGCCAGTCGAAGGCGTGCCTGCGGGTGGCGAGCAGCGACCTGTCCACCGGGTCGCCGGGGTCGTAGCCGGCGGTCCAGGGCGGTGGGAACGCGCCCGGCTCGCCGTCGCCCATCACCTCGGGGGCGGGCGGGCCCAGGGTGTGCTCGACGTGGTGCCGCCAGGCGGCTGGCACGGGCGTCGCGACGTCGAGCGGCGCGTGGGCGGCGACCGCGAGCAGGTGCGTCCACACGCGTGGCACCACCTGCACGATGGCGTACCCGCCCCCGCCGAGCGCGAGCCAGCGCCCGCCGGCCGCCTCGTGCGCGAGGTCGTGCACGGCGAGCGCCGCGGTGCGCAGCGCGTCCACGGACACGGCGAGATTCGTCAGGGGGTCGTTCGCGTGCGCGTCGCACCCGTGCTGCGTGACGAGCAGGTCGGGTGCGAACGCCCGGACGACGGGCAGGACGACGGAGCCGACGGCGCGCAGCCAGCCCGCGTCGGTCGTCCCCGCGGGCAGTGCCACGTTGACGGCCCCGCCCCGCGCGCGGGGCCCCCCGACGTCGGCCGGGTGGCCCGTCCCCGGGAAGAGAGTCCCGCCGCTCTCGTGGACCGAGACGGTGAGCACCCGCGGGTCGTCCCAGAACGCGTGCTCCACCCCGTCGCCGTGGTGCGCGTCGAGGTCGACGTACGCGACCCGCCGGGCACCCCGGGCCAGGACCGCGCGGATGGCGGCGACCGCGTCGTTGTAGATGCAGAACCCCGAGGCCCGCCCGGGCATCGCGTGGTGCATCCCCCCGGCGACGTTGACGGCGTGGTCCGCCTGGCCCGTCCACACCGCGAGCGCCGAGTCCACGCTGCCCTGGACGAGGCGGGCCGCGGCCTCGTGCATGCCCGGGAAGACGGGGTCGTCCTCGGTGCCCAGGCCACGCTCGACGTCCACGGTACCGAGGTCGCTCGCCCGCCGGACGGCGGCGACGTACGCGGGCGTGTGGGCGGTCGCCAGGAGCGCGTCGTCGGCAGGCTCCGCACCCACCACCGCGACGCCGGGCAGGTCCAGCACCCCGAGCTGCTC
>JAEZAR010000253.1 GCA_023430425.1 Actinomycetes bacterium
TCATAGACCAGGGCGTGTTCAATGAAATCGCCGGCCGCGATCTGGCGTTCGAACTCACGCTTCTCGAGGAAGATGTAATGGACGCCCGGGATTTCGCCTTCGCGCATGGGGCGAGAGGTAGCCGTCACGACGTAGCGGGCGTTGGGGTATACCTCGCGAAGCTTCTCGAGCACCGAGTCCTTTCCCACGCCCGATGGGCCGGAAATGATGAAGACCCGGGGAGCCTGGTTGCGGACGATGTCGGTGATCTGGCCGTCGCCTCGGGTACAGAGGTCACGTTCCTCCGACGACAATTCATCTTCGGCAACGACTGCTGCGGTGACATCTGTCTCGATGGCGTCTGGCACGTTCGGCGTACTCCCGTGTATTCCTGGGTAATGCAGGATTCTCAACTAGCTGACGAAAGGTCGAGTGGACTATGTTCGATGTCTTGACGGTTGCGGCGGTGGCCGATGAACTCCAGGCGTCGGTGCTGGATGGCCGGATTCAGAAGCTGGGCCTCGTCAATTCCACCACCATCGCAGCTGAGATCTATGCCCAGGGGCGACGGAGGCCGCTGGTGATGTCTGCCGAACCCACAACCGCCGGAATCTGGCTGGCTGACCGGCTACCCTCCACTGATCCGAGCCTGATAACGCCGTTCGGACTGCAGTTGCGCAAGTATGTGCGTGGCGGGTTCCTGATCGGGATCGAGCAGCCGCCGCTGGAGCGGCTCGTGCGCCTCAGTATAGTGAAGCGTCTTGACACCGGCAACGCGCGTACCACGCGGTCCGGGCTGAGCACGGCGGACCTGCACGATGACGACGTGGAGGATGCCAACGATGGTGCGGAAGGCGATATCTGGGATCCCTCGTTGAACCGGGCGGAACTCTACATCGAGGTGATGGGACGTCACAGCAACCTCATCTTGGTGGACGCCGAAGGCCGCGTCATGGAGAGCGCGAAGCGAGTGACGGCGGCCATGAGCCGGGTCCGTCCCATTCTCCCCAGGGTGGAATACACGCCGCCACCGCCACCGGATCGCCCGGATCCGCGCCAACTCACCTCCGGCGGTGCGGAGAAGCTCCTCGCCGGCGCCAAATCGACCGGCTCTCTTGCCGACCTGCTCGTGCGTGGATTACGGGGGGTGAGTCCTCAAATTGCCCGCGAGGTTGCGTACCGCGTCACAGGCGACGCAGCGGCGACCGCCGGGCAACTTGACACGGTTGACGACGCCGGTGACCTTGCCCGGAATGTACGCGGGCTCTTTGAGCCGCTGTTGACGCGATCATGGGCGCCTGCTGTCTATGAGCAGGAAGGTGAGCCCATCGCCTACGCGGCGACTCCCATATCCTACCTGACGGAAATCGCCAGCGAGCGGCCAGTCGACTCGATTTCGGAGGCGATCCAGACCATGGTCGACACCGGCGGCGAAACAGGGCCGCGAGACCATCGCCAGCGCCGGGAACGAGTGGTTGCCGCGATCGACCGCGAACGAGAGCGCGTCCAGTCCCGACTCCATGCCCTGCAGGAGCAGTTCAAGCGAGCCGAGCAGGTCGAGCAACTGCGGGAATGGGGGGAACTCATTTATGCCTGGCTGTGGCAGATCCAGCCGGGTGACACCGAACTGGTGATCGACGACGTGCGGGTGCCGCTCGATCCGAAGATGTCGCCAAAGGACCAGGCGCAGGCGTATTTCGAGGAATACCGGAAGTCGCAGCGGGCAGGGCAGTTGGTGCCCGAGCACGTGGAGGCGGCCGAAGTGGAACTCCGCTACCTCGACCAGTTGCGCACGCAGGCCGCGCAGGCCGAAGGATTCGCAGCAATCGAGGCAATGCGACAGGAGTTCGAGGAACACACCGGCGGGCGGCAGGAGGTGGGAGAGCGGAAGGGCTCAACCAGCCGCAAGAAGCAGGAGCGACGTGTTCCCGGCCTGACGGAGGCTTCCGGTAACGTGATCTACGTGGGGCGGTCGGGCCGGGAGAACGATCAGGTCACATTCAGCATTGCCGGTGCCGACGATACCTGGCTCCACGCCCGAGGGGTGGCAGGCTCTGACGTGGTGGTTCGCTGGCTGCGTCCCCAGGAGGACGAGGACGTGGGGGCGATCGAGACTGCGGCTGCCCTCGCGGCCTACTACAGTGGCAGCCGCGAGAGCGGGCAGGTCGAGGTCGACGTAACCCGCCGCCGGAATGTTCGCAAGATCAAGGGCGCCGGACCAGGGATGGTCACGTACCGCAATGAACGAACGATTCTGGTTCGCCCGGCCGACGAGGCGACCCTGAAACAACAGGGGCGGTTGGACTGAACCAACCGCCCTGATGGGTGTGACTGCGGGGAAGGAAGCCGATCAGGCCGCGGCAGCCATTCCTGCATCGTCGTCCGACTGGCGGAAGCTGGTCTTCGCGAAGACCGATGAGATGATCACGCCGGCTTCGTAGAGGATGACCAGCGGGATGGCCACGATCGCCATGTTGATCGGATCCGTACTGGGCGTGATGACTGCCGCAAGAATGGTGAGGCAGAGATAGGCGTACCGCCGCCATTCACGCATTTTCTGTGGTGTAACGATCCCGATCTTGGCCAGGATGAACATGATGACAGGTAACTGGAAAGATAAGCCCAGCCCGATCATCAAGGTCAGGAAGAAACTCAGAATCTCATTACCATCCGGGTTCCAGGCAAAGATGTCTCCCAGGAAGTTCGAGAGGAAGTACAGCGCCCGGGGTGCCGCCACGAAATATCCGTAGGCACAGCCAGCAATGAACAGGAGCGAGACGAATGGAAGCGACATATAGATGAGTCGCTTTTCCTTGTTCGTCAATCCCGGGGCGAGGAAGGCGATGATCTGATAGACGATGAGGGGCATCGCGATGGCGATAGCAATGTAGAGCGCGACCTTGAAGAACAGGGTAAGCGGTTCGGTTGGTGCCCGGATATCGAATCCAGTG
>JAEZAR010000262.1 GCA_023430425.1 Actinomycetes bacterium
CTCGGACGGCGAGCGCACCGCGGCGCCCGGGCGCTGGACGACGGCGACGCTCGCCGAGGCCACCGGGGCGCCCGAGGGGACGGTGACCGCTCTCGTCGAGGCCGGGGTGCTCCAGCGGGACGCGGGCGGCCACCTCGAGCCGTGGGCCCGTGAGGTGGTCGAGGTCGCCCTCGCCCTCGCCGAGCACGGGGTCGAGCCGCGCCACCTGCGGGCGTTCCGGTCGGCTGCCGACCGGCAGGTGGACATCGTCGACCAGATCGTGGCGCCCCTGCGCGGTCAGCGCGCCGTCTCCGCCCAGGTCCACGCCGCGACCGTCGCCGGGGAGCTCGGGGAGCTGTGCGGACGACTCCACACGGTGCTGGTGCGGGCGGGCATCGCCGACCGGTCGCGCTGACCGTCCGTCCCGGGGCGGGCACCCGGACCGGGACCCGGTGGATCGTGCGCCGCAGGTGGTGCCCCGGCCGCTGCGGCGACGTAGCGTGGACGCATGCGGGACGACCTCGTTCAGATGCAGGTGCTCGGCGTCCGCCGACAGGTCCCGCTGGACCAGGTGGTCGTCCTCCTGCTCGACGTCGAGGGTGGCCGCGTCCTGCCGATCGTCGTCGGGCTCACCGAGGGCCAGGCGATCGCGGCGGGCCAGGCCGGCGTCGTGCCGCCGCGGCCGATGACCCACGACCTGCTCGCGGCGGTGCTCGGCTCGCTCGGCGCGGTCGTCCAGCGCGTGGAGATCGTCGCCCTCGTCGACGGGGTGTTCCACGCCGCGCTGGTGCTCGGGGACGGCCGACGGATCGACTCCCGAGCCTCCGACGCCATCGCGCTGGCCGTGCGCACCGGCAGTCCCGTCCTGTGCGACCCGGAGGTGCTCGAGGAGTCCGGGCTCGAGGTCCAGGAGGCCGCGAGCGAGGAGGAGGAGGTCGAGGAGTTCCGGGCGTTCCTCGACACGGTGAGCGCGGACGACTTCGTGGAGTCCGACGACAACGACTCCGGCAGCTCCTCGTGAGGCGCGGCACCGGGGGGGCACGAACGGCGCTGGTCAGGAGCGAGGTCTCACCTTCGACCTCAGGTCGAGACTTGGACCGCGAAACCCGACGGCCGCGCCCCGCGTGGCGTCGTTGACCAGCCCTCGGGGCGGCCCTAGCGTGACGTGTGGGAACAACGACCGGGCCGGTGCGGCCCGGTCCCAGGAGGGGAGCGGCGCGTGAGCACCGGAGAGTCGATGCCGGAGACGCCCGGCATCCCGCAGCGCGCCCAGGGCCTCCTCTTCGGCGACGACCTGCCCGACCTCGACACCACCACCGGCTACCGCGGTCCGACGGCCTGCCGCGCCGCCGGGATCACCTACCGTCAGCTCGACTACTGGGCGCGGACGGGGCTCGTCGAGCCGTCCATCCGGCCGGCCAGCGGCTCGGGCACCCAGCGGCTGTACAGCTTCCGCGACATCCTCGTCCTGAAGGTGGTCAAGCGGCTCCTGGACACCGGCGTCTCGCTGCAGCAGATCCGCAGCGCGGTCGGCCACCTGCGGGAGCGCGGCGTCGAGGACCTCGCGCAGATCACGCTCATGAGCGACGGCGCGTCGGTGTACGAGTGCACCTCGGCGGACGAGGTCATCGACCTGGTCCAGGGCGGTCAGGGCGTGTTCGGCATCGCCGTCGGGCGCGTGTGGCGCGAGGTGGAGGGCAGCCTCGCCGCCCTGCCGACCGAGCGCGCGGACGAGTCCCTGGTGGACGGCGACGACGAGCTGTCGCTGCGCCGTCGGGCCCGCAACGCCGGCTGAGCGCGCCGCCCGCACCCCGCCGTCTTGACGATGTCATGACGCGGTCTTGACGTCCGCTCGGCGGACGACATGCCTCCTGACGGCCGGAGCGGCTAGCGTTCTGCCACCCGACCCGCCGACCGCGAGGTGAGCCGCGTGTTCTCCAAGGTGCTCGTCGCCAACCGTGCCGAGATCGCTGTGCGCGGGTTCCGCGCCGCCTACGAGCTGGGCGCCCGCACCGTCGCCGTGTTCCCGTACGAGGACCGCGGCTCCGAGCACCGCCTCAAGGCCGACGAGGCCTACCCGATCGGCGAGCCCGGCCACCCGGTGCGCGCGTACCTCTCCGTGGACGAGATCGTGCGCGTCGCCCAGGAGTCGGGCGCGGACGCCGTGTACCCGGGCTACGGCTTCCTGTCGGAGAACCCGGACCTCGCGCGGGCCTGCGCCGAGGCCGGGATCGCCTTCATCGGGCCGCCGGCCGAGGTCCTCGAGCTCGCGGGCAACAAGGTGCGCGCCCTGGCGGCAGCCCGTGCCGCGGGCATCCCGGTCCTGCCCTCCTCGGCGCCCTCCGCCGACGTCGACGAGCTCGTCGCCGCCGCGCAGGAGGTCGGCTTCCCGCTGTTCGTCAAGGCCGTCGCCGGCGGGGGCGGCCGGGGGATGCGGCGCGTGGACGACGCGGAGCGCCTCCCGCAGGCGTTGGCGGCCGCCATGCGCGAGGCGGACAGTGCGTTCGGCGACCCGACGGTCTTCCTCGAGCGCGCCGTCCTGCGTCCCCGCCACATCGAGGTGCAGGTGCTCGCTGACGCGACGGGGCAGGTCGTGCACCTGTACGAGCGGGACTGCTCCGTGCAGCGCCGCCACCAGAAGGTCATCGAGATCGCGCCCGCCCCGGACCTCGACCCGGCCGTCCGGGACGCCCTGTGCCGCGACGCGGTGACGTTCGCCCGCAGCATCGGCTACGTCAACGCGGGCACCGTGGAGTTCCTGGTCGACACCGAGGGGGAGCGCGCCGGAGAGCACGTGTTCATCGAGATGAACCCGCGCATCCAGGTGGAGCACACGGTGACCGAGGAGGTCACCGACATCGACCTCGTCCAGTCCCAGATGCGGATCGCCTCGGGCGAGACCCTCGCCGACATGGGCATCGCGCAGGAGTCGATCCGGGTCAACGGAGCGGCCCTGCAGTGCCGCATCACGACCGAGGACCCCGCGAACGGGTTCCGGCCCGACACCGGCAAGATCATCGCCTACCGGTCGCCCGGCGGTGCCGGCGTGCGGCTCGACGGGGCGACGGCCAGCGCCGGCGCGGAGGTGACGGGCCACTTCGACTCGATGCTGGTCAAGCTCACCTGCCGGGGACGGGACTTCCCGACGGCGGTGCGGCGGGCCCGGCGCGCCCTCGCCGAGTTCCGGATCCGGGGGATCCGGACGAACATCCCCTTCCTGCAGGCGGTCCTCGCCGACCCGGAGTTCGTCGCCGGCCACGTGTCGACGTCGTTCATCGAGGAGCGGCCCGAGCTGCTCGCCGCACGGGTGAGCGCCGACCGGGGCACCCGGCTCCTGGCCTATCTCGGGGACGTCACCGTGAACCGGCCCTACGGGACCACGACCGACCTGCCGGTGCCCGCCGCGAAGCTGCCGCCCGTGGACCTGGGTGCGCCTCCGCCGTCCGGGAGCCGCCAGCGGCTGCTCGAGCTGGGCCCCGAGGGCTTCGCCCGGGCCCTGCGGGAGCAGACGGCCGTCGCCGTCACCGAGACGACGTTCCGCGACGCCCACCAGTCGCTGCTCGCCACGCGCGTCCGCACCTACGACCTGGTCAAGGTCGCGCCCCACGTCGCGCGGCTGACCCCGGGCCTGTTCAGCATGGAGACCTGGGGCGGGGCGACGTACGACGTCGCGCTGCGCTTCCTCGGTGAGGACCCGTGGGAGCGGCTCGCCTCGGTGCGCGAGGCGCTGCCGAACGTGGCCCTGCAGATGCTCCTGCGCGGCCGCAACACCGTCGGCTACACGCCGTACCCCGAGGAGGTGACGCGCGCGTTCGTGCGCGAGGCCTCGGCCACGGGCATCGACGTCTTCCGGATCTTCGACTCGCTCAACGACGTGGGCCAGATGCGCCCAGCGATCGACGCCGTGCGCGAGGTGGGCGTGTCGGTGGCCGAGGTCGCCCTGTGCTACACGGGCAACCTGTCCGACCCGGCGGAGGACCTCTACACGCTGGACTACTACCTGCGTCTCGCGGAGCAGATCGTCGACGCCGGCGCGCACGTGCTGGCGATCAAGGACATGGCGGGGCTGCTCCGGCCCGCCGCGGCCCGCGCGCTGGTGGCCGCCCTGCGCGAGCGGTTCGACCTGCCCGTGCACCTGCACACCCACGACACGCCCGGCGGACAGCTCGCCACGCTCCTGGCCGCGGTCGACGCCGGCGTGGACGCCGTCGACGCCGCGAGCGCGTCGATGGCGGGGACGACGAGCCAGCCACCGCTGTCCGCCCTCGTCGCCGCCCTCGAGCACACCGAGCGGGACACCGGCCTGAGCCTGCGGGCCGTGTGCGACCTCGAGCCGTACTGGGAGGCCGTGCGCCGCGTGTACCGCCCGTTCGAGTCCGGCCTGCCCGGGCCGACCGGGCGGGTGTACGACCACGAGATCCCCGGCGGGCAGCTGTCGAACCTGCGCCAGCAGGCGATCGCGCTGGGTCTCGGGCACCGCTTCGAGGAGATCGAGGCGATGTACGCGGCGGCCGACCGGATCCTCGGCCGGCTCGTGAAGGTGACGCCGTCGAGCAAGGTCGTCGGCGACCTCGCCCTGCACCTCGTGGCGCGCGGCGCCGACCCCGGGCACTTCGCCGAGCACCCGCAGTCCTACGACGTCCCCGACTCCGTCGTCGGGTTCCTCGAGGGCGAGCTCGGCGACCCGCCCGGCGGCTGGCCGGAGCCGTTCCGTACCCGCGCGCTCCAGGGTCGCTCGCCGCGGCGCCGCCAGGTCCCCCTCAACGACGAGGACCGGGCTGACCTCGAGGGCGACTCCCAGACCCGCCGCGACCGGCTCAACCACCTGCTCTTCCCCGGGCCGACGAAGGACTTCCGCCAGTTCCGCGCCTCGTACGGGGACCTGTCGGTCCTCGACACGGAGCGCTACCTGTACGGGATGACGCCGTCCTCCGAGGCGGAGGTGCAGCTCGACCGGGGCGTGCACCTGCTCGTCGCGATGGAGGCCGTCGGCGAGCCCGACGAGCGCGGCATGCGCACGGTGATGTTCCGGCTCAACGGCCAGCTCCGCCCGATCCAGGTGCGCGACCGGTCGGTGGAGGTGGACCAGGCGACCGCCGAGAAGGCGGACCCCGGCACCCCCGGGCACATCGCCGCGCCGTTCGCCGGAGCCGTCACCCCGGCCGTCCAGGAGGGGCAGAAGGTCCAGGCAGGCCAGACGGTGGCGACGATCGAGGCCATGAAGATGGAGGCCGCGATCACCACCCCCGTCGCCGGGACCGTGCAGCGGGTCGCCATCGCGAACGTCCAGCAGCTCGAGGGCGGCGACCTCGTGATGGTGGTCGGCTAGTCGCTAGTCCTCGCCGTCCGTCCGGCGCGGGCGGTCCCGCCACACCCAGGAGGCCCCGACGGCGACGGCGACGGCGCCGAGCGCGGCGACCACCCAGGTGCCCCAGAACGCCGCGCCCGTGCTGATCGAGCTCCACTGCCACGCGATGACGACGACGCCGACGAGCGCGAGCGAGCCGCCGGTCCACCACCAGCGGTCGGTGAGCGGTGACCGCTGCCCGGGCTGGGGAGTCGCCGGCTCGGACGACGCCGCCGCCCCGGAGGACGCGGCCTTCGCGGAGTCGCGCGCCGGGGTGGGGGAGGGGCGTCGCGGGGGTCGGTCGGGGGACGCCGGGGGACGGTCGTCGGAGCGCTCGGCCATGCGCACAGCCTGCCACGTCCGTCCCACCCGCCCCGGGGACCGTCCGCGGTCCCGGCGACACCCGGGCGGGCCCGGACGTCGGGCCGGCACAGGTGGGACCGGCCGAGCCCACGCATCGGCGCGGTGCCCGCGCGCCCGCGTCGCCACGGCATGATGCCCCCATGAGCGGTCACGGCCGGGTGAGCACCGGGTCCCGGGGGCTGGACGCCGTGGTGGACGGCCTGCGGCTCGGCGACAACGTCGTCTGGCAGGTCGACGAGGTCGCCGACTACCGCGAGGTCGTGGACGCGTTCGTCGAGCGCTCGCTCGCGGACGGGCGCCGGCTCGTCTACGTCCGCTTCGGCGACCACGCGCCCCTCGTCGCCGACCCGCGCGCCGTGCGCGTCGACGTCGACCCCACGCAGGGGTTCGAGCGGTTCGCCACGGACGTGCACGACCTCATCGCCGGCGAGGGCACGGGCGTGTTCTACGTGTTCGACGCCCTGACCGACCTCCTGCGGCACTGGCACTCCGACCTGATGATCGGGAACTTCTTCAAGGTCACCTGCCCGTTCCTGTACGAGCTGGACACCGTGGCGTACTTCGCGCTGCGCCGGGCCGAGCACACCTACGGCACCGTCGCGACCATCCGCGAGACGACGCAGCTCCTGCTCGACGTCTACCGGATCGACGAGCGCACCTACGTGCACCCGCTCAAGGTCTGGGAGCGCTACTCGCCGACCATGTTCTTCCCCAACCTCATCGACGGCGACGAGGCGGTGTGCATCACGGCGAGCGCCGAGGCCGCCGAGCTGTTCTCGCGGCTGCGTCGCGCCGCGGACCGTCAGGACCCGTGGGAGCTGGCGTTCGACGCCGCGCGGGACGCGCTCGACGGTCCGCCCGAGGCGCAGGAGGCGGCGGCCGCGGGGCTGCGGGCGATGGTCATCGGGGGCTCCTCGCGGATGGCTCGGCTCGCCGAGCGGTACCTCACGCTCGCCGACCTGCTCGCCGTCGCCGAGCGCGAGGTCGGCACCGGCCTCATCGGCGGCAAGAGCGTCGGGATGCTGCTCGCGAGGCGGATCGTGGAGCAGGACGGGGGGGACCGGCTCGCCCGCTACCTGGAGCCGCACGACTCGTACTACCTCGGCTCGGACGTCTTCTACACCTACATCGTCCAGAACGGCTGGTGGCCGATCCGGGCGCGCCAGCGCACGCAGGAGGGCTACTACGCGCACGCCCCGGAGCTGCGCGAGAAGCTGCTGCACGGCGTCTTCCCGCAGCCGGTCCGTGAGCAGTTCATGGAGATGCTGGAGTACTTCGGGCAGTCACCGATCATCGTCCGCTCCAGCTCGTTGCTCGAGGACGACTTCGGCAACGCGTTCGCGGGCAAGTACGACAGCGTGTGGTGCGTCAACCAGGGGACGCCGGAGGAGCGCTACCGCGCCTTCGAGGACGCGGTGCGCCAGGTCTACGCCAGCGCGATGAGCGCCGACGCCCTCGACTACCGGATGCAGCGGGGGCTGGTGGACCGCGACGAGCAGATGGCGATCCTGGTCCAGCGGGTCTCGGGCGACCGGCACGGGGAGGACTACTTCCCGCACCTCGCCGGTGTCGGCAACAGCCAGAACCTGTACCTGTGGGACTCGGCGATGGACGCCGACGCCGGGATGGTCCGGCTCGTCCTCGGCCTCGGGACCCGCGCGGTGGACCGCACGGTCGGGGACTACGCGCGCATCGTGTGCCTGGACGACCCGCTGCGGCTGCCCCCGATGGACTACGGCGACGAGAAGAAGTACTCCCAGCGCGGCGTCGACGTGCTCTCGCTGCGGGAGAACACGTGGCGCAGCCGCGGGCTCGAGGAGGTCCTGGCGGGTGACCTCAAGGTGGACCCGCACCTGTTCGCGCGCGAGGACGAGCAGGCCGCGCGGCGGGCCCGGGAGCGCGGCCGGGGGGAGACGGCACGCACCCACCTGCTCGACCTGCGCGGCGTCCTGGCCGAGACGGAGCTGCCAGCGGTGCTGCGCGACGTCCTCGCCACGGTGGCGGCGGCCTACGAGCACCCCGTCGACGTGGAGTTCACGGTGAACTTCACCGCCGACGGGCGCTTCCGCGTGAACCTGCTCCAGTGCCGGCCGCTGCAGACGCGCGGCGTCGGGGCCCCGGTGCCGGTGCCGGAGGTCGACGGCGACGCCTGCCTGTTCGCGGCGACGGGCGGCTTCATGGGCGGCAACGTGCGGATCCCCGTGGACCACGTCGTGCTCGTGCGGCCCGCCGAGTACCTCGACCTCGACCAGCGGGACAGGTACGAGGTGGCCCGCCTGATCGGACGCCTCAACGCCGCGCTCGCACCCGGCAGCGTCCTGCTGCTCGGGCCGGGTCGGTGGGGCACGAGCACCCCGGCGCTCGGCGTGCCGGTGCGGTTCGCGGAGATCAGCCGGATGGC
The DNA here is from genome assembly GCA_023430425.1 of Actinomycetes bacterium. The sequence continues at coordinate 8,091 of JAEZAR010000262.1, forward strand.
GGTGCTGGGGGAGTTCAGCGCTCCGGGCGCCGGCTTCATGCCCGAGCTCTCCTACGGGAGCCACTTCTTCCAGGACCTCGTCGAGTCCGGCATCTTCTACGTGGCGGTGTTCGACGGCGAGCCCGGCGTGTCGTTCCGCCCGGGGCGGGTCCTGGACCGGCCGAACCTGCTCGCCGAGCTCCTGCCCGACGGCGCGCGGCTGGCCGACGTCCTGCACGTCGCGGCGACGCCCGGGCTCCAGGTCTCCTCCGACGTCGCGACCCAGCAGGTCGTCTGCCAGTGAGGTGCGGCCCCCGGCGTCGAACACCCGTTCGAGACGGGGTAGGGTCCCCGCGGGGGAGGGGCGGGCACCGGCGCGCCCTGACATGATGGCGGCATGCGGGTGAGGCGCCTCACCGACGAGGACTGGCACGTGCTGCGCGAGATCCGGCTCCGGTCGCTGGCCGAGGACCACCCGGTGCTCGCGTCGCTGGAGCGCGAGCAGGGCTTCGCGGAGAGCCACTGGCGCATGCGGGTGCGGGGCAGCGCCTGGTTCGTCGCGGAGCAGGGCGGGCGCCCGGTCGGCCTGGCGTCCGTGATGACGGAGCCCGGTGCACCGATCGACGAGCGCCACGTCCTCGGGCTCTGGGTCGCGCCCGAGGCGCGCGACGCCGGCGTCGGGGAGGCGCTCCTGGGTGCCGCCGCCGAGGAGGCGTGGACGCAGGGGGCGGCCCGCGTCACCTGCTGGCGGCCCACCGACGACGACGTCGTCGAGCCGCTGCTGCGGCTGGCAGGGTTCGTGCCGACCGGGGTGCGCGTCCTGGCCCCGCGCGACCCGTCCGCCACGGAGGAGCGCTGGGTGTGCGAGCGAGACGCGGAGCCTGGGACTGCAGGGCCGTCGGCAGGCGGTTCTACATAACGTTCATTATCGGCGTCCACTGTCCTCGCGGTCGCGCCCCGGACCGCCGGCGATTGCCCGGTGCCGGCGCCTGTCGGCTCCTCAGGCGCCGACGTAGGCCGCCAGGTGCTCGCCGGTCAGCGTCGCGCGGGTGGCCACCAGCTCGGCCGGCGTGCCCTCGAACACGACGCGCCCGCCGTCGTGCCCGGCGCCGGGCCCGAGGTCGATGATCCAGTCCGCGTGCGCCATCACCGCCTGGTGGTGCTCGATGACGACGACGGACTTGCCGGCGTCCACCAGGCGGTCCAGCAGACCGAGCAGCTGCTCGACGTCCGCCAGGTGCAGGCCGTTGGTGGGCTCGTCGAGGATGTAGACCCCGCCCTTCTCGCCCATGCGGCTCGCGAGCTTGAGCCGCTGCCGCTCGCCCCCGGACAGCGTGGTGAGCGGCTGCCCCAACGTGACATAACCGAGGCCGACGTCCGACAGGCGCTCGAGGATCGCCCGGGCGGCCGGGACCGCGGCCGGCCCGTCGGAGAAGAACGGCAGCGCCTCACCGACGGGCAGCTCGAGCACCTCGCTGATGTTCTTGCCACCCAGGTGGTACTCGAGCACCGAGCCGTCGAACCGGCGCCCCTCGCAGACCTCGCACGGCGTGACGACGCCGGCGACCATCGCCAGGTCGGTGTAGATGACGCCCGCGCCGTTGCAGACGGGGCACGCGCCCTCGGAGTTCGCGCTGAACAGCGCCGGCTTGACCCCGTTCGCCTTGGCGAACGCCTTGCGCACCGGCTCGAGCAGACCGGTGTAGGTGGCGGGGTTGCTGCGGCGCGAGCCCCGGATCGCGCTCTGGTCGATCGCGACGACGCCCTCCAGCGGCGCCACGGACCCGTGCACGAGCGAGCTCTTGCCGGAGCCCGCCACCCCGGTGACCACGACCAGCACGCCGAGGGGGACGTCGACGTCCACGTCCCGCAGGTTGTTCGCGTCGGCCTTGCGCACCTCGATCCGCCCGGTCGGGGTGCGCACGGACTCCTTCAGCGCCGCGCGGTCGTCGAGGTGCCGGCCCGTGAGGGTGCCGCAGGCGCGCAGCCCGTCCACGGTGCCCTCGAAGACGACCTCTCCCCCGGCGCCACCGGCACCCGGCCCGAGATCGACGACGTGGTCGGCGATCGCGATCATCTCCGGCTTGTGCTCGACCACCAGCACCGTGTTGCCCTTGTCCCGCAGCTGCACCAGCAGCGCGTTCATCCGCTGGATGTCGTGCGGGTGGAGCCCGATCGTCGGCTCGTCGAAGACGTACGTCACGTCGGTCAGGGACGAGCCCAGGTGGCGGATCATCTTCGTGCGCTGCGCCTCCCCGCCGGACAGCGTCCCCGACGGACGGTCCAGGGAGAGGTACCCCAGGCCGACCTCGACGAACGAGTCCAGGGTCCGGCGCAGGTTCGCCAGCAGCGGCGCCACGGCCGGCACGTCGAGCTCCCGCACCCACTGGGCGAGGTCGCTGATCTGCATCGCGCAGACGTCGGCGATGCTGAGGCCGCGGATCCTCGACGACCGTGCCGCCGCGTTCAGCCGGGTGCCGTCGCACTCCGGGCACCGCGTGAAGCGCACGGCGCGCTCGACGAACGCCCGGACGTGCGGCTGCATGCTCTCGACGTCCTTGGAGAGCATCGACTTCTGGATGCGCGGCACGAGGCCCTCGTACGTCAGGCCCATGTTCTCGAAGCGGACCTTGCGCGCCTCCCCGTGGAAGAACTCCCGGCGCTGCTCGGCGGTGAACCGGGCGACGGGGACGTCGACCGGCACGACGGCCCCGAAGATGCGCACGTACCAGCCGTCCGCGGTGTACCCCGGGACCCGGATGGCCCCGTCGGCGAGCGACCTCGACTCGTCGACGAGCTCCGCGAGGTCGATCTCGCTCACCGAGCCCATGCCCTCGCAGCGCGGGCACATGCCGCCCGTGACGGTGAAGGCCCGCGAGACGGCCTCGCCGTCGCCGCGCGCGACGGTGGCCTCCCCCGTGCCCGTGGCCGACGCGATGTTGAACGAGAACGCCTGGGAGGAGCCGATGTGCGGCTCGCCGAGCCGGCTGAACAGGATCCGCAGGAACGCGTTCACGTCGGTCGCCGTGCCGACGGTGGAGCGCACGTTCGCCCCCATCCGCTCCTGGTCCACGATGATCGCAGTGGTCAGGCCCTCGAGGACGTCGACGTCGGGACGGGCGAGGCTCGGCATGAAGCCCTGGACGAACGTGCTGTAGGTCTCGTTGATGAGGCGCTGCGACTCGGCGGCGATCGTGTCGAACACGAGCGAGCTCTTGCCCGACCCCGAGACCCCGGTGAACACCGTCAGGCGACGCTTGGGGATCTCGACGTGCACGTCCTTGAGGTTGTTCTCCCGCGCGCCGACCACCCGGATGAGGTCGTGGGCGTCCGCCGGGTGGGGACCGAGGCCGACGTCGGGCTCGGTGGTGCTCGAGGTCACGGGGCCTCCGGTGGTCGGCGAGGGCGGTGCGGCGGGCCCATCCTGCCGCAGCCCTCCGACACCGCCCACCGCCTCACAGGGCCTGCTGGATGCGCACCATGTTCCCGGCCGGGTCGCGGAACGCGCAGTCGCGGACGCCGTACGGCTGGTCGGCGGGCTCCTGCGCCACCTCGGCGCCGGTCGCCTCGATCGCCGCGAACGCGGCGTCGACGTCCTCGGCGGCCAGCACGACGGCGCCGTAGCTGCCCTTGGCCATGAGCTCGGCGATCGTGCGGCGCTCGTCGTCGGTCAGCGTCGGGTCACCGTCCGGGGGGCTGAGGACGATCGAGGTCCCAGGCTGTCCCGGCGGCCCGACGGTGATCCAGCGCAGCTCGTCGTACCCGACGTCGTTCCGCACCTCGAAGCCGAGCGCGTCGCGGTAGAAGGCCAGCGACGCCTCCGGGTCGGCGTGCGGCAGGAACGTGTAGTGGATGGTCAGGTTCATGGTCGTCACGCTAGGCCGGGGCCCGCCCGGCCCGCTTCTCGATTCCTGACGGGTCGGGTGGCCCGGCGCACCTCGCAGGACGGCACGCCCGCGGCGGCCCCGGCGAACCGCTCCTTGTACACGCTCGGCGGGACGCCGACGAGCTCGGTGAAGCGGGTGCTGAAGGTCCCCAGCGACTGGCAGCCCACGGCGAAGCACACCTGCGTCACGGTGAGGTCGCCGCGGCGCAGGAGCGCCGTCGCGCGCTCGATGCGCCGGGTCATGAGGTAGGCGTAGGGCGACTCGCCGAACGCGGACCGGAACTCGCGGCTGAGGCGGCCCGCCGACATGTGCGCGCCGCGCGCGAGCGCCGCGACGTCGAGCGGCTGGGCGTACTCCCGGTCGATCCGGTCGCGCACGCGACGCAGCCGGGCCAGGTCGCGCAGCCGCTGCTCCGTCCGCGTGGTCGTCGGGGTGCTCACGGTCCCGATCGTGCCACCCCTCCCCCGCTTCGCCCACGGGGGGCGGGCGGCCGCCCACCGGTCGCGTGCGCCGCGGGACGCGCCGGTGGTGATGAATCGATTCGATCGCCGGGCCCGGGTGCGGCACCATGTCGGGGTGCCGCGCCTGCTCATGGACACCACGCCCCTGCGCGTGAGCGTCCCCTACCGACGCATGTGGCTCGGCATGTCCGCCGCGGGCGTGGGCACCGCGCTCACCGCCGTGGTCGTGGGCCTCCAGGTCTACGACCTCACCGGGTCAACGGCGAGCGTCGGGCTCGTCGGCCTCGCGGCGCTGCTGCCCCTCGTCCTCATGGGCCTGTACGGCGGCGCGCTCGTCGACGCGCACGACCGTCGACGGGTCATCCTGCTCACGGCGCTCGGCCAGCTGGGGTGCGCCGTGGCGCTCGCCGGGCAGGCGTTCGCCGGGCTCGACGACGTCCGGGTGCTCTACGCCCTGGTGGCCGTGCAGAGCGGCCTCATGGGCGTGAACTCGCCAGCCCGGATGGCGATCGTCCCCCACCTCGTCGGGACCCGGCTCCTGCCGGCCGCCAACGCGCTGTCGAGCCTGTCGATGGGCATCGCCAGCACGGTGGGCCCTCTGCTCGCGGGAGTGCTCGTGGCCGGGCCCGGCTACGGGGTGACGTACGCGGTGGAGGCCGTCCTGCTCGTCGGGGCGCTCCTCGGGCTCGCCTCCCTGCCGGCCATGCCGCCGCAGGGCGAGGTGCGCCGGGCGGGGCTCGCGAGCGTCCTCGAGGGCCTGCGCTTCCTGCGCACCCGGCCCAACGTGCGCGGCACCTTCGTCGTCGACCTCGCCGCGATGGTCCTCGCGATGCCCCGCGTCCTGTTCCCGGCGATCGGGGCCACCCTCCTCGGCGGCGGGGCGACGACCGTCGGCGTGCTCACGGCCGGCATCGCCGTCGGCGCGATCCTGGGGGGACTCCTGTCGGGCCCGCTCGGCCGCGTCCGGTACCAGGGGCGGGCGGTCGTCGTCGCCGTCGTGGGCTGGGGGCTCGCCGTCGCCCTCTTCGGGCTGGTCGTGCACCTGGCGCCCGACCGTGCCCCCACCCTCGCCCCCGGGGCACCCGCCCACTGGTCGCTGTGGCTCGCGACGGCGTGCATGGTCCTCGCCGGCTCCGCCGACACGGTGAGCGCGATCTTCCGCTCGACGATCCTCCAGGCGGCCACGCCGGACGAGCTCCGAGGCCGGCTCCAGGGGGTGTTCATCGTCGTCGTCGCCGGTGGGCCCCGCCTCGGCGACGTCGTCCTGGGGACCACGGCCGAGGGCGTCGGGGAGGCGTGGGCGGCCGTCGGGGGCGGTCTCCTCTGCGCCGTCGTCGTGGCCCTCTTCGCCCTGCGCCAGCCGCGGTTCCTCGCCTACGACGCCGAGGACCCTGCGCCCTGAGCGAAGCCGACAGGGCGTCGTCGGCGGGATAGGGCACCCTGGGCAGGTGGCGCAGCCGACGGAACCCGGCCCCGCGACGACCCACGCCCGACCGACGGACACCTCCGCGGTGCTGCGGCGCGTCGTCGCGCTCCTCACGCCGTACCGCACCCAGCTCACGCTCGTCGCGCTGACGATCCTCGTCGGCGCGGCGCTCGGGGTCGTCACGCCGTTCCTCACGCAGGCGGTCTTCGACCGGGCGCTGTTCCCCCCGGAGGGCGGGGTGGACGTGCCGCTGCTGGCCTGGCTCGTGGGCGCCATGGTCGTCGTCCCCCTGGCGAGCGCCGGCATCGGGGTCGGGCAGACGTACCTGACCACCCTCGTCGGCAACCGCGCGATGGCCGACCTGCGCGGCCGGCTGTTCGAGCACCTGGAACGCATGGAGCTCGCCTTCTTCACCAGCACCCGCACGGGCGCGATCCAGTCGCGGCTCGCCAACGACGTCGGCGGCGTGCGCTCGGTGCTGACCACGACGGCGGCCAGCATCCTCTCCAACGTCGTCACCGTGCTCGCGTCCCTCGTCGCGATGGTGCTGCTGTCCTGGCAGCTCACGGTCATCTCCGTGGCGCTGATGCCCGCGTTCATCGCGCTCCAGCGCCGGGTGGGCGCGCGGCGCCAGGTCCTCGCGCGCCGCACCCAGGAGTCGCTGTCGGACATGACGGCGATCACGGAGGAGGCGCTCAGCGTCTCGGGCGTCCTGCTCGCCAAGATCTTCAACCGGGCCGACGCCGAGGTCGCGCGCTACCGCGCCGAGAACGAGCGCCAGGTCGACCTCCAGGTGCGCCAGGCGATGGCCGGGCAGGGGTTCTTCGGCGTCGTCACGGCGTTCATGGCCGTCACCCCCGCGCTCGTCTACCTCGCGGCCGGCCTCATGATCGACGGCGGTGCGGACATCACGGCCGGGACGCTCGTGGCGTTCTCCACGCTGCAGGCGCGCCTGCTCATGCCCACCGTCTCCCTCATGCGCGTCGCGCTGGACGTGCAGACCTCGCTGGCGCTGTTCCGGCGGATCTTCGAGTACCTGGACCTGGTCCCCGCCGTCCGCGACCGCCCGGGCGCCCTCGACCTGGCCGATCCCCGCGGGGAGGTCCGGCTCGACGACGTCTGGTTCGCCTACCCTCCTCCGCCGCGGCTCGTGGAGCCGGCCCCGTCCGCCGCCGAGCGCGCCGGCGGCGGCGGCGGCATGCGGTGGGCGGCCG
>JAEZAR010000087.1 GCA_023430425.1 Actinomycetes bacterium
TCCCGCGCCCGGGCGAGGCGGGTGTCGCGGAGGAGCGCGCGCAGGAGGGGCCCGCCGCGTCGCGGCGGGCCCCTGCGCGCTGTGCACCCAGCGCGGCTGCGGCGTCGGGCAGGGGAGTCCGGGCTCACCCTGCCCGACGCGGCTCGGTGGTCGGCTACCCCAGCGTCTCCGGGAGCTCCTGCGGTCCCCGGGCCAGCACGTGCTCGGCGAGGAACCCGAGGACGACCTGGTACCAGAGCTTGGCGTGCTGCGGGCTGAGCACCCAGTGGTTCTCGTCCGGGAAGTACAGGAACCGGTGCACGGTGGTGCCGTCGTCGTCGGCGGGCAGGCCGGATGCGGAGAGCAGGTCGTACCAGAGCCGCAGGCCCTCGCCGATCGGCACCCGGTAGTCCTTGTCGCCGTGGACCACGAGCATCGGCGTGCGGATGTTCGCGACGTGCCGGTGCGGTGAGCTGGCCTCCGCCATCTCCGGCGTCATCTCGCGCGCCCAGTAGTACGCGACGTCGGTGGTCGGCCCGAACTGGTCCAGCGCCCACAGGCTGGCGTGGGTGACGATCGCGTCGAAGCGGTCGGTGTGCCCGGCGATCCAGTTCGCCATGTAGCCGCCGAACGAGCCGCCCATCGCCGCGGTCCGGGTGGCGTCGACGTCCTCGCGGGCGACGGTCGCGTCGGTGATCGCCATGAGGTCCGCGAACGGCGCCTCGCCCCACCGGCCCCAGCCGCGCTGGACGAACTCCTGGCCGTACCCCGTCGAGAGCGCGGGGTCCGGCAGGAGGACGGCGTAGCCCTGGGCGACCATCAGCCACGGGTTCCAGCGCCACGCCCACGCGTTCCACGACCCGAGCGGGCCGCCGTGCACCCACAGCAGGAGCGGCGCCGGAGCGTCCGCGGACGCGCCGTCGGGCATGCACAGCCAGCCTCGGACCTCGTGCTCGTCGCCGTCCGCCCCCGTCGTGGTGCGGACCTCGGTGAGCCAGCCCGGCAGCGTGGGCGGGCCGGCGGGGGCGCGCAGCACGGTGACGGTGCCCCGGGGCCGGTTCTCGTCGGCCTGGAGCTGGATCCGCACGGGGTGCGCCGGCGCCAGGTACGACGCGCGCATCGCGTACACGACCCCGGCGTCGGGGGCGACCTGCAGGTGGGAGTAGCAGTGGTCGTCGTGCGTGACCTGCTCCACCGCGCCGGCGGGCCCGGCGGTCAGGTCGACGTGGAAGACCGGGGCCCGGCCGTCCTGGTCCGCGACCACGAGGAGACCGCTGCCGTCCGGCAGCCACTGGTGGCAGGTGACCCAGCGGTCCCACTCGGGCACGAGCGTGCGCGGCCGGGCCGCGGCGTCGGCCAGGTCGAGGAGCTCGAGCGTCACCCGGGGGGCCTGGTGCGGGGTCGACAGCGAGGTCCGCCGGTAGGCGACCCGCGTGCCGTCGGGCGAGATCACCGGCGCGCCCAGGTCCGCGTCGACGTCGTCCACGAGGACGGTCCGCAGCTGGGTGTCGATGTCGATCCGGACGAGCGCCGTGCGCGACGCACCACGACCGGTGGGCACCAGCCAGGTCGAGACGACGAACGTGCCGTCGGGGGAGAGGTCGAACTCGGCCTCGAGCAGCGCCTGGCCTGGGCTCGGCGTGAGGTCGCTGACCTTGAGGTGCTCGACGGACAGGCTCGCGACCTCGACCGAGCGCGCGACGTCGTCGCCCGCCCTGAAGTGCCAGCCCAGCAGGTGCGGGGTGTCCGGGCCGAGGTCGTGGTCCCAGTAGCGCACCGGGTACGAGCCGTGCAGGACCGCCGTGACCTTCTTCTCCTTGCGGAGGGTGCGCAGGCGGTCGTCGGCGGAGCCGTCCGCGGCCCGGGGCAGCATGGCGGTGGTGAACACGACGGCCGGCGACGAGCGGGCCGTGCGGACCTGGTGGACGCCGCCCGGGCGCGAGGCGACGATGCGCGCCTCGCCGCCACCGGCCGGCAGCACCCACAGGGCCGGGTTCTTGCGCTCGTTCTCGTCGTCGGCCGCGTCGGCGTTGGGCCGGGCGGACGTGAAGAGCAGGTCGCCGTCGGGCGTGAAGGCGGCGCCGGTCTCGCCCTCCGCGCTGCGCGTGAGCCGGCGGGCCGGCCGCGCACGCGTCGGGTAGACCTCCCACAGCGCGGTGTGCGTCTTGGTCCCGTCCGCGTTCAGCGTCGAGACCTGCGTCACGAGGCGCGAGCCGTCGGGGGAGAGCACGAGGCCCTCCATCCGCGGCAGGCGGACGTACTCGTCGAGGTCGCCGAACGGCGTCGTGAGCGTCGGGTACGACTCGGGCGCGTCCTGGACGAGGTGGAGTCCGCGACCGGGCACGTCGGGCTGCATGGGTCCTCCTTGAGCGGGCGCTCGCGCGGCCGGGGGCACCGGAGCGGGGGGCGCTGCGAGGGTCATCGGCCCGCGCGCACCGGCGCTTGACCGTTTCGGGCAGATCTCACCCGGGATCCTGCCACCGCGTCCGGCAACTCGCGGGGGCGGGTCGTCCCCCGTGTCGGCGCCCCGCCGTACCGTTCCCGCCATGCGGTTCCTCCACACCAGCGACTGGCACCTCGGTCGCACCCTTCACGGTGTGGACCTGCTGGGGCACCAGGCGGCGTACCTCGATCACCTCGTCGAGCTGGCGCGCACGGAGGCGGTGGACGCCGTCGTCGTCGCCGGCGACGTGTACGACCGCGCGGTGCCGCCCGTCGAGGCCGTGCAGCTCCTCGCGGACGCGCTGCGGCGCCTCAGCGGCACGGCCGCGGTCGTGGTCACCCCGGGCAACCACGACTCGGCGATCCGGCTCGGGTTCGGTGCGGAGCTCATGCGCGACGGCGTCCACCTGCGGGCGCGGGTCGCGGACGTCGGCCGGCCGGTGGTGCTCCACGACGGGCACGGCCCGGTGGCGGTGCACGCGCTGCCGTACCTCGACCCCGACACCGTGCGACGGGCGCTCGCGGACGACGCCGGGCCCGACGGACCGCGCGAGCTGCCGCGGTCCCACGAGGCGGTCGTGGCGGCGGCGATGCGCCGGGTCCGGGCGGACCTGGCC
>JAEZAR010000044.1 GCA_023430425.1 Actinomycetes bacterium
GAACACGTCGGCCAGCTCGGCGGCGCCGGCCCCCTGCGCGCCGACACCGGGCGCCAGCACGGGGCCTCGGACCGCCGCCAGGTCGACGCCGAGGCGCCGGGCCGCGTCCCCCACGGTGGCTCCCACGACGACTCCGAAGGGCCCGAGCTCCGCCGGGGCGGCGGCGAGCACGCGGGCGTTCAGGGCGCCGACCGCTCGGGCCACCGCCGCGGCGACCGCCTCGCCGTCGGGCGACGTGGCGTGCTGGACCTGGACGCCCTCAGGGTTCGACGTGAGGGCCAGGACGAAGAGCCCGCGGCCCGACTCCTCCGCCGCGCGCACCGCGGGGGCGAGCGCACCGACGCCGAGGTACGGGCTGACCGTCAGCGCGTCCGCGCCGAGCGGGGCGCCGGGCGAGAGGTACGCGTCGGCGTAGCCCGACATCGTCGAGCCGATGTCACCCCGCTTCGCGTCGAGGACGACCTGCGTCACCTCCCCGCGGACGGCGGCCAGGACCTCCTCGAGCACGGCGACCCCACGGGCGCCGTGCCGCTCGAAGAAGGCGGCCTGCGGCTTGATCGCCGCCACCTCGCCCACCAGGGCCTCGACCAGCGTGAGCGCGAACCGGCGCAGGCCGTCGGCGTCGTCGGGGAGCCCCCACGCGTCCAGGAGGCCCGGGTGGGGGTCGATGCCGACGCACAGCGGCCCGAGACGGTCCATCGCCGACGAGAGCCGGGCTCCGAAGTGGCGCGGCGCCGCGTCACGGCCGCCGCGACGCTCCGGAGCCCCACCGGCCCGGCCCGCCCCGCTCACGCCGCCCGCCCCGCTCATGGCGCGTCCCCGGCGGGCCCCGTGCGCTCCCGCAGCTCGAACGCGTGGTCCTGCAGGCTGCGGACGTCGAACGGGCCCGCCTGGATCGTCTCGATGGCCTGGACCGCGGCCGCGAGCTGCTGCACGGTCGTGACGATGGGCTTGTCCGCCGTCACCGTCGCGGTGCGGATCTCGTACCCGTCGGCCCGGGCGCCCTGCCCGGACGGGGTGTTGACGACGAGGTCCACCTCCCCGGCCGTGATGAGGTCGACGATCGTCGCCCCCCCGTCCCGCCGACCCTCGGACGCCTTGCGGACGAGCGTCGACGGGATCCCGTTGCGCCGCAGGACGGCGGCCGTGCCCTCCGTCGCGAGGATCGTGAAGCCGAGCTCCGTGAGCCGCTTGGCCGGGAACGTGATCGCCCGCTTGTCGCGGTCCGCGACCGAGATGAACGCGGTGCCCCGCGTCGGCAGCCCGCCGAAGGCCGCGGCCTGCGACTTGGCGAACGCGGTCGGGAAGTCGACGTCGATGCCCATCACCTCGCCCGTCGAGCGCATCTCCGGCCCCAGCACGGAGTCCACGACGCCCCCGGACGGCGTGCGGAACCGCCGGAACGGCAGCACCGCCTCCTTGACCGCGAGCGGCGCGTCCAGCCCCAGGGAGCCGCCGTCGCCCTCGGTGGGCAGCACGCCGTCCTTGCGGAGCTCGGCGATCGTCGCCCCCGCCATGACCAGGGCGGCGGCCTTCGCGAGCGGCACCCCGGTGGCCTTGGAGACGAACGGTGCGGTCCGGGACGCGCGGGGGTTGGCCTCCAGCACGTACAGGACGTCGGAGACCAGCGCGAACTGGACGTTGAGCAGGCCGTGCACCCCGACGCCGCGCGCGATCGCCTCCGTCGACTCCCGGATCCGCGCCAGCTCCGCCGTGGAGACGGTCACCGGCGGGAGCACGCACGCCGAGTCCCCCGAGTGGATGCCCGCCTCCTCGATGTGCTCCATGACGCCGCCGAGGTAGAGCTCGGTCCCGTCGTACAGGGCGTCGACGTCGAGCTCGATGGCGTCGTCGAGGAACCTGTCGATGAGCAGCGGCGGGATGCCGGAGCCGCCCGACACGGCCCGCGCCCCCTCCAGGGCCCGGTCCACGTACTCCGCGAGCTGCTCGTCGGAGTAGACGATCTCCATGCCCCGGCCACCGAGCACGTACGACGGCCGGACGAGCACCGGGTAGCCGATCCGACCGGCGATCCGGGTGGCCTCCGCGAGGGACGTGGCCGTGCCGAACGCCGGTGCGGGCAGCCCCGCCTCGACGAGCACCCGGCCGAACGCGCCGCGGTCCTCGGCGGCGTCGATCGCCGCGGGGGACGTGCCGAGGATCGGGACCCCGGCGGCCTCGAGGCGCCGCGCGAGCGACAGGGGGGTCTGCCCGCCGAGCTGGACGATCATCCCCGCGACGGGGCCGACGGCGGCCTCCGCCGCGTAGACCTCCATGACGTCCTCGAAGGTCAGCGGCTCGAAGTAGAGGCGGTCGGCCGTGTCGTAGTCGGTCGAGACCGTCTCCGGGTTGCAGTTGACCATCACCGTCTCGAACCGCTCCCGCAGGGCGAGGACGGCGTGCACGCACGAGTAGTCGAACTCGATGCCCTGGCCGATGCGGTTCGGGCCCGAGCCGAGCACGATCACGGCCGGCCGCTCCCGGGGCTCGACCTCGGTCTCGTCGTCGTAGGAGGAGTAGTGGTAGGGCGTGCGGGCGGCGAACTCCGCGGCGCACGTGTCGACCGTCTTGTACACGGGCCGCAGGCCCAGCGCCTGGCGCACCTCGCGCACGGTGTCCTCCGCGAGGCCGCGCAGGCGGGCCAGCTGGGCGTCCGACAGCCCGTGCCGCTTCGCCCGGCGCAGGAGGGCGGGCGAGAGCTCCCCCGCCGCCGCGACCTCCGCCGCGATCGAGTTCACCAGGACGACCTGGTCGAGGAACCACGGGTCGATGCCGGTGATCCGGTACACGTCCTCGACCGTCGTGCCGCCGGGTCGGCCCACCGACCGCAGCGCCTGCTGGACCTGGACGAGGCGCTCCTCGGTGGGCACCGCGACCTGCTCGAGGAGGTCCGCGAGGGCCGCTCCGGACGGCGCCTCGCCGTCCCAGTGGAACACCGAGCCCGCCTTGTCGATCGACCGCATGGCCTTGCCGAGCGCCTCGGTGAAGTTGCGCCCCAGGGCCATCGCCTCACCGACCGACTTCATGGTCGTGGTGAGCGTGGGGTCGGCCCCGGGGAACTTCTCGAAGGCGAACCGGGGCACCTTGACGACCACGTAGTCGAGCGCCGGCTCGAAGGAGGCCGGGGTCGAGCCCGTGATGTCGTTGGGGATCTCGTCGAGCGTGTAGCCGACGGCCAGGCGCGCGGCGATCTTCGCGATCGGGAACCCCGTGGCCTTGGAGGCGAGGGCGGACGAGCGGGACACGCGCGGGTTCATCTCGATGACCACGACGCGCCCCGTCTGCGGGTGCACGGCGAACTGGATGTTGCAGCCGCCCGTGTCGACGCCGACCTCGCGGATCACGGCGATGCCGATGTCCCGCAGCTGCTGGTACTCGCGGTCGGTGAGCGTGAGCGCGGGCGCGACGGTCACCGAGTCACCCGTGTGCACCCCGACGGGGTCGACGTTCTCGATGGAGCAGACGACGACCACGTTGTCCGCGTGGTCGCGCATGAGCTCCAGCTCGTACTCCTTCCAGCCCAGGATCGACTCCTCCAGGAGCACCTCGGTCGTCGGCGAGTAGTGCAGGCCCGCGCCGGCGATCCGGCGCAGCTCCGCCTCGTCGCGGGCGATGCCCGAGCCGAGGCCGCCCATCGTGAACGAGGGCCGCACGACGACCGGGTAGCCCAGCTCGGCCGCGCCGGCGAGCACCTCGTCCATCGTGTGCGCGATGACGCTGCGCGCCACGTCGGCCCCGCAGCGCTCGACGACCCCCTTGAACGCCTGCCGGTCCTCGGCCAGGTGGATCGAGGCGGTGTTGACCCCGATCATCTCCACGCCGTACCGCTCCAGGACGCCGCGCTCGTCGAGCGCGATCGCCGTGTTGAGCGCCGTCTGGCCGCCCAGGGTCGGCAGGATCGCGTCCGGCCGCTCCTTGGCGATGATCGCCTCGACGACCTCCGGGGTGATCGGCTCGACGTAGGTCGCGTCGGCGAACTCCGGGTCGGTCATGATCGTCGCCGGGTTGGAGTTCACGAGTACGACCCGCAGGCCCTCGGCGCGCAGCACGCGGCACGCCTGCGTCCCCGAGTAGTCGAACTCCGCGGCCTGCCCGATGACGATCGGGCCGGACCCGATGACCAGGACGCTGGAGATGTCAGTGCGACGCGGCATCGGACTCCTTGCTCGCGGTGCCGGGTGCGCCGGCGGTCATCAGCTCGACGAACCTGTCGAAGAGGTAGCCGGCGTCGTGGGGCCCAGCCGCCGCCTCCGGGTGGTACTGCACGGAGAAGGCGGGCAGGTCCAGGCACTCGAGGCCCTCGACGACGCCGTCGTTGAGGGCGACGTGGGAGACGACGACGCGGCCGTAGCGGCCCTCGTCGTACGGCGCCACCGACTCCGACTCGACCGGTGCGTCGACGGCGAACCCGTGGTTGTGCGCGGTGATCTCCACCTTGCGGGTGCGCCGGTCCATCACCGGCTGGTTCACCCCGCGGTGCCCGTAGGCGAGCTTGTACGTGCCGTAGCCGAGCGCGCGCCCCAGCAGCTGGTTGCCGTAGCAGATCCCGAAGAAGGGGATGCGCCGGTCGAGGACCGCGCGCAGCAGCTCGACCTCGTGCACGGCGGCCGCCGGGTCGCCGGGACCGTTGGAGAAGAAGACCCCGTCGGGCTCGAGGGCGAGGACCTCCTCGGCCGTGGCCGTCGCCGGCACGACGTGGGTGCGCACCCCGCGCTCCGCGAGCCGCTGCGGCGTCATGGACTTGATGCCGAGGTCGACGGCGACCACGGTGGCCACGGCGTCCGTGCCGCTCACCGGCCCGCGCAGCGGCTCCACCGTGTACCGGCGGGTCGCGGAGACCTCGCGGGCCAGGTCCGCGCCCGCCATCGCGGGGGCGGCCGCGACGACGTCGAGCAGGTCCTGGTCGGTGCGCCGCCGGCCGGCGTCGTCGAGCAGGCCGGGACCCGAGAAGATCCCCGCGCGCATGACGCCCCGCTCGCGCAGGTGCCGGGTGAGCGCGCGCGTGTCCAGGTCGCTGATCCCGACGACGCCCTGCGCCTCGAGCTCGTCGGCCAGGCTGCGCTGCGCGCGCCAGCTGGACGGCCGGATCGCGGGGTCGCGCACGACGTAGCCGGCGACCCAGATCCGGGCCGACTCCGGGTCCTCGTCGTTGACCCCCGTGTTGCCGACGTGCGGCGCGGTCATCACGACGATCTGCCGGTGGTAGGACGGGTCGGTCAGGGTCTCCTGGTAGCCCGTCATCCCGGTGTTGAAGACGATCTCCCCCACGGTCGTGCCGGAGGCGCCGAACGCCAGGCCCGTGAAGGTGCGGCCGTCCTCGAGCACGAGGACGGCGTCCGGTGCGGTCATGCGGGGTTCCCGTCGGTCGTGGGGGCGGAGGTCTCGCCGGGCCGAGGAGCCGACCCGCCGGCCCGGTCGGCCCGGTCGGTCGGCTCGACCAGGTGGGTCAGCGCGTCGACGAGCGGCCCGACGTCCACGGCGTGCCGCGGGAGCACACCGGTGTCGAGTGTGACCGCCCCGCAGCGCCAGCGCAGCACGACGACGCGGTCCGCACCCACCGCGGTCCCGGCCATCCCGGACGCGCGCGAGACCCCGACGAGGTCGGCGGCCGGGACGAAGAGGTCCGGCGCCCCGACGCGACGGACCAGCGCGCCGACGTCGTGGACGGCCACCTCGGCGGGGCTGCGCACAGCGAGCCCGTGGGCGGCGACGCGGGCGAGGCGGTCCTCGGCCCGCGCGGTGGCGAGGTACGTGGCCGCGAGCGGGCCGAGCC
>JAEZAR010000059.1 GCA_023430425.1 Actinomycetes bacterium
GGGGTCGAGGGCCCCGTCCGCGACCCCGCCGGCGCCGACGCCCCGCCCGCCGATCGCCTCGCGGATCGCCGCCGCCCCCTCGAGCAGCCGGGCTCGCTGCGCCGGGTCGCCCCACGTCTCGGCGACGCCGGTGAGCACCTGGGCGAACGACGGCATGCCGGCGACCGGCCGGGGCGGGAAGTAGGTCCCCGCGAAGAACGGTGCGCCGTCGGGCGTCGCGAGGACCGTCATCGGCCAGCCGCCGCTGCCGGTGAGCGCCTGGGTGACCTCCATGTAGGCGGCGTCGACGTCGGGCCGCTCCTCGCGGTCGACCTTGACGGCGACGAAGTGCGCGTTGAGGTACCGCGCGACGGCCTCGTCCTCGAACGACTCGTGCGCCATGACGTGGCACCAGTGGCACGCCGCGTACCCGACGGAGACCAGCACCGGCACGTCGCGGCGACGGGCCTCCGCGAAGGCCTCGTCGCCCCACTCGAACCAGTCGACGGGGTTCGCGGCGTGCTGCTGCAGGTAGGGGCTCGTCGAGCCGGCCAGGCGGTTGGTCACCCGTCCACTGTGGCGGGCGCTGCGGCGCCGGGCACCTCGAACGTCGGGAGGTCGGTGGCCGGGCCGCCGGTGACTGCCGGCATCACCAGGCGCAGCACCCGCTCCGCCACGGCCGGCGCCTCCTCGATCGTCCGCCCGGCGAGCGCTCCCTCGACCATCCTGAGCACCAGGAGGACGTCCTCGACCGTGAGGTCGGCCGCCACGCGGCCGGCGGCCTGCGACCGCGCGAGCGCCGTGCCGGCCATCGTGCGGACGCGGTCCTCGAGGCGGCGGAGCCGCTCCGCGCCGGTGCCGCCCTCGGGCTCGGTGTCACGCGTGAGCACCACGAGGACGCCGCGGGTGCGGACCTGCGCGGCGGCCATGCGGACGAGCAGGGCGGCCAGGGCGTCGGGCCGGTCACCGTGCTCGGCGAACCACACCTCGTGCTCGGCGGTGCGTCGCTCCCACACCGCTGTCGCGAGGTCCCGCCGGTCGGTGAAGTGTCGGTAGAGGGTCCCGCGCCCGACGCCGGCCCGACGCACCACGGCGTCGAGCGGGACGTCCGGCCCGGAGGTGGCGAACTCGACCTCCGCGGCCGCGACGAGCGCGTCGTAGTTGCGTCGCGCGTCCTTGCGGCGCCGCACCGGCTCGGGGGCCTCCACACCTGCGAGCGTAGACCCGGCGCACCCCGGACCTCGGTCCCTCGCCGGGGGAATTCCTCCTTCGTAGACTGGGAGTATTCGGACACCGTTGTCCGCTTGTGCCGCGCCGTCCCCCGGGACCGCGGCGCCGGCCCGGAGGGGAGAGTCAGCGATGCAGGAGGCGACGTTCGACCTGGTGGTCGTCGGCAGCGGCACGGGGATGCTGGCCGCGCTCACCGCTGCCGAGGAGGGGCTCTCCGTCCTCGTGGTGGAGAAGTCCGAGCACGTGGGCGGGTCGACAGCGCTGTCCGGCGGCGGGTTCTGGGTCCCGGGCAACTCCGTGCTCCGGGAGGCCGGCGCGCACGACAGCGAGGAGCGCATCCGGACCTACCTGCGTGCGGTCACGAGGGGCGAGGTCGACGAGGAGCGCTGGGGCAGCCACGTCACCCACGGCCCCGCCGCCGTCGACCTGCTGCGCCGCCGGACCCCGCTCGGGTTCAGCTTCATGCGCGAGTACGCGGACTACTTCCCCGAGCTGCCGGGCGGGTCGCCGGGGGGCCGGGCCGTCGAGCCCGCCCCGTTCGACGCGCGCCGGCTCGGCGCCCACCGACGGCTGGTCAACCCGCCCGCCCTCGCGGCGCCGCTGCCGATGCCGGTCACGAGCAGCGGCTACAAGTGGCTGAACCTCGCCGCCCGGGACGTGCGCGGCGTCGCGCAGGGTGCGAAGGGGATCGGGCAGGGCGTCGGCGGCCTCCTCGTCGGCCGCGAGTACGTCTCCCACGGTCAGGCGCTCGTGGCGGGCATGCTCGCCGGGCTGCGGCGGATGCACGTGGCGCTGTGGACGCGGACGCCGATGATCGACCTGCTCGTCGAGGGCGGGCGGGTGACCGGCGTCGTCGTCCGCCGCGACGGACGGGACGTGCGGGTGCGTGCCGAGCGCGGGGTGGTCCTCTCCGCGGGCGGCTTCGAGCGCAACGCGCAGATGCGTCACCGCTACCAGTCCGAGGTCCTCGACACCGCGTGGACCTTCGGCACGGAGGGCAACACCGGCGAGGTGATCCGCATCGCCGAGTCGCACGGCGCCGACCTCGCGTTCATGGACGAGGCCTGGTGGTTCCCGGCGCTGCCGGTGCCGGGACCCATGCCCGGCTCCCTGCTCGCCGAGCGGTCCCTGCCGGGCTCGATCATGGTCAACGGGGCGGGTCGCCGGTTCATGAACGAGGCCGTCAACTACATGACCGCCGGCCAGACGATCCTCGGCCTGCACAAGCCCGACGACCCGCACGTGCCGGCGTGGCTCGTCTTCGACCAGCGGTTCCGCAACCGGTACCTGTTCGGTGGCGGGCTGCTGCCGCGCCAGCCGCTGCCCCGCGCGTGGTACGACGCCGGCGTGGCGGTGCGTGCGGGCAGCGTCGCCGAGCTGGCCGCGGCGACGGGGCTGGCGGACCTGCCGGCGACCGTCGACCGCTTCAACCTCCTCGCCGTCCAGGGGCACGACGACGACTTCCGCCGAGGGGAGTCCGCCTACGACAGGTACTACGGCGACCCCCACGTGACGCCCAACCCCTGCCTGGGCGTCATCGACGCCGGCCCGTTCTACGCCGTCAAGGTGGTGCCCGGCGACCTCGGGACGTGCGGCGGCGTGCGCGCGGACGGCTTCGCGCGCGCGCTGCGGGCCGACGGCTCGGTGATCGAGGGGCTGTACGCGACAGGCAACGTCGCCGGCAACGCGTTCGGCCGGGTGTACCCGGGCCCGGGTGCCACCGTGGGTCAGGGGTTGGTGTACGGGTACGTGGCGGCCAGGCACGCGGCGGGCACCCTGGGCTGACGTCGCGTCACGCCCGGGGCCGGCGCGCCCCGGTCCGGGCTGCCTCAGCGCGCCCCACCGATGCGGAGCGCCTGCGCGGGGTGCTCCGTCCGGCGTGCCGACG
>JAEZAR010000064.1 GCA_023430425.1 Actinomycetes bacterium
GCGCACCACCTGCGGGTCGAGCCCCGCCGCGGCCACGGCCGCCCGCGCGAAGCCGTGCCACGACGTGCGGCCCGCCGACGTGCCGTGGTAGGTCCCGGCGGGGACCCGCGCGTCGACCAGGCGCACGACGAGGTCCGCGAGGTCGCGCGTCCACGTCGGCTGCCCCACCTGGTCGTCGACGACCTCGAGGGCGCCCTTCTCGCGGGCGACGCGGACGATCGTCCGGGGGAAGCACGCTCCCCGGGCGCCGTACAGCCAGGCGGTGCGGACGACCAGGTGGTCCGCGCACTCGGCGCGCACGGCCCACTCCCCGGCCGCCTTCGTCCGGCCGTAGGCGGACCGCGGCGCGGGCGGGTGGTTCTCGGGGTACGGCTCCGACGCGTGACCCTCGAACACGTAGTCGGTGGAGATCTGCACGAGCCGGGCCCCGGTCGCCGCGGCGGCGCGGGCGAGGTTCGCCGGGCCGACGGCGTTGACGGCGAAGGCGGCCGCCTCCTCGGACTCCGCGGCGTCCACGGCGGTGAAGGCCGCGCAGTTCACGACGACGTCGAACCCGTGCACCGCGGCGTCCACGGCACCCGGGTCGGTGATGTCGACGTCGTCCCGGTCCACCGCGAGGACCTCGTCCCCGCGCCCGCTCAGGAGCTCCACCAGGTCCTGCCCGAGCATCCCGTTCGCACCCGTCACCAACCAGCGCACGACGCCTCCCGTCCTCCGGCCGACCGGTGCCAGGTTCACGACCGGTCCGCGTCCTCCGCGCACACCCCTTGGGCCTGCTCTCGTCCCGCGGCAGCGTAGCGGGCGACCGCACGGACCCCGCCCGTGGTGACCCGGGACCGGCCCGCCCTCGGCGGACCGGTGCTCGGCGCCCCAGCCCGCCGCCGGCTCAGCCGGGCGCGGGTGCCGGCGCGACGAAGGCGACGAGGTCGACGACCACCTCGAGCGAGCCCCAGCTGTCGGACCACAGGACCACCCGCCCGTCCGACGGGAGCGCGACGACCACCTGGTTCGCCGTGTCACGTCCCGGGACGTAGTTGATCACGGACGCGCCGGGTGGGGGTGTCCGACCGGTGGCGTCCACGTCCGGGTAGACCCGCAGGTTCCCGTTCGCGGTCGGTGCGACGGCCGTGACGTTGAGGACGACGGCGGTCGCGTAGGCCGGCACGAACCCGACGCCGGCGAGACGCACCGGCACGGGGGACGCGGGCACCAGCGGGGCGGGGACCGGGCCCGCATCGGTGCGCGAGTCGACAACCCGCTCCGGGGGCACGGCCACGAGCAGGGACTCCGGCGCCAGGTAGCCGACGACGTCCACGACCACGTGCACGGGGCTCTGCTCGCGCGACGCGAACGTGTCGGCGTAGAGCGAGACCCGTCCGCGCTCCAGCGCCACGATGGTGGCGTTGGCCTTGTCCACCCCGGGGGCGAAGTTGACGACGGACGTGTCCGGGAGCATGCCGCCGTAGGGGAACACCCGCAGGTTACCGGGGGCCGTGGGCCCCGTGACTGTGACGTTGAGCAGCACCGCCGTCGCGTCGTCGGGCACGCCGCCCTGCCCGAGCACGTCGAACGAGGTCACCTCGCGCGGGAGCAGCGGGCCGACGACCGACCCGACCTGGCCGGGCCCGGGGCGGGTGTCCAGGACGCGGCGCGGGGGCAGCGCGACGACCCCGGACGTCGGCTCGAGGTGGCCGGCGACGTCGACGAGGACGCCCGTGCTCGCCGCACCCCGGGTCGCGTAGCAGATCCGGCCGCTGGCCGGCAGGGCCACCGTCGCGGCGTTCGCGACGTCGCGACCGGGCTCGAAGTTCACCGTGGAGGTGGGGGGCAGCGGGGTCGTGCCGTCGCCGTTCACGTCGGGGTAGACGACGACGTACCCGGGGCCCGTGGGCCGCACGGTCGTGACGTTCACGACGACGCCGGCGGCGCCGTCGGGCACGCCGTGGGCGCCCGTGAGCTGCACGCAGCGCGGCGCGCCCGGGGCGACCGCCGGGTCGCTCACCGCGCGGACCGGGGTCCCGAGGACGACCCCCGTGTACGCGTACGCCGCGAGGAGGGAGTCCGGACTGGCACCGAGCGCCGTCGTGACCTCGACCGGGACGCGGCCGGTGCCGGGCGGGGCCGTCGCCTCCACGGTCGTCGGGTCGACGACGACCACGTCGGTGCCGGGCTCGCCGCCGAACGTCACCGACGGTGCGCCGTGGAACCCGGCGCCGCGGACCGTCACGCGCGTGCCGCCCGCCGTGCCGCCGCTCGCGGGCACGACGTCGGACACGACCGGCAGGTCCGGGACCTGGGCGAACGGGCGGCCCAGCCCGTCGTGCAGGCGGCTCGCGCCGGGGATCCAGTCGGTCCACACGACCAGCTCCCCCTCGACCGCGACCACGGCTCCGTCGTCGGCGGTCGGACCCTCCACCGGCGGCTCGGTGGTGTCGAGCCGGACCCGGTGGACGGTGTCGCCCACGCGCCGCGCGCCGTCGTCGGTCGTGACCACGACCGTGCGGTCCTCGATCCACGCGCGCCGGGCGAACTCGCGGTCGGTCCCGGGTCGCTCGACGACCCGCACGTCGGGTGCGGCGCCGACGTCGGCGACCGGCACCGAGCGGACCTCGACGATGTTGGGCGTCGTGCCCAGGTCGGCGGCGGACGTGCGCACCCAGGCCACCTCGGCGCTGCCGATGCCCGCGAGCTCCACCTGCGAGTCCCGCCACGACGCCGTGTCGAGCTCGACCGGCTCCCCGGGGCCACCGGGCCCGAGCGGTACCGCCTGGACGACCTCGACCGTGTCGGCCGGGTCGCCGAGCTCGTCCGGCGTGTACGCGACCCGCCAGAGG
Organism: Actinomycetes bacterium; assembly: GCA_023430425.1. Next base: position 2,835 of record JAEZAR010000064.1, read on the forward strand.
GCGAGCGTGTCGCTCAGCGCGACGTCGACGACAAACGCCGACGCCAGCCCGGTGGGCGGCGGGGCCACGACGTCCTCGACCGCCCAGGTCGCACCGGAGCCGAGGTGGTGCAGCACCTCGGAGTCGGCGTACCAGCCGTCGCTCAGGGCGGACACCCACGGGGTGGTGGTCGCCGGGGCGTCGGGCGGCACCGTCTCGCTCCCGTCCGGCGCCCGCAGCACGAGCGCGCAGTCGCCGTCGCGGCGGTAGGCCACGCTGCCCTCGTGCACGGCGATCTCCGGGTCGCACAGCCGCGCGACGACGACGGGCTCGCCCAGCTCGACGGCGTCGGGGGTGGCGTGCACGGCCTGGCGCACGAGCGCGTACCAGGGCTGGGGGCGGGCGGGCACCGTGTACAGCGCCTCGTCGGTGAGCTCGGCCTCCCAGAGGTACTCGGAGGTGAGGAGCACCCCGTCGGGCGGTACCCCGACGGCGCCGGGGGCGGCCGTGAGGCCGGTGGCGAGAGCGACGCAGGAGGCGGCCAGCGCCGCCGTCGACCGACGCATGAGCGGTCCTTCCGTCCGCGGGGCCCCGCCGGTCCCGCACCTGCCATCGTGGCACCGCGGGGCGGTCGCCGGTGGCCGATCCGGCGGTCGTCCTCGCACCGGCGGCCGGTAGCCTGACCCCCGACCCCGGCCCGAAGGAGATCGACAGTGCAGTACCGCGAGCTCGCCGTCGACGGCGCGTGGGAGATCACGCCGAAGCAGTTCGGGGACCCCCGTGGCGTGTTCCTCGAGTGGTTCAAGGCCGGGCCCTTCGTCGACGCGGCGGGCCACGCCCTGGACGTGCGCCAGGCCAACCTGTCGGTGTCCGCCGCCGGCGTGGTGCGCGGCATCCACTTCGCCGACGTCCCCCCTGGCCAGGCCAAGTACGTGACCTGCGCGAAGGGTGCGGTCCTCGACGTGGTCGTGGACATCCGCGTCGGCTCCCCGACGTTCGGCGCGTGGGACGCCGTGCTGCTCGACGACGTCGACCGTCGTGCGATCTACCTGTCCGAGGGCCTCGGGCACGCCTTCATGTCCCTCGAGGACGGCTCGACCGTGCTGTACCTGTGCTCGACGGAGTACGCGCCGGGGCGCGAGCACGGCGTGCACCCCCTCGACGCCGACGTCGCGATCGACTGGCCCACCGCCGCACGCGACGGCTCGCCCCTCACGCCGCAGCTCTCCGAGAAGGACGCGGCCGCACCCAGCCTGCGCGAGGCGCGCGAGCAGGGCCTCCTGCCGGCGGTGGACGAGGTGCGCGCCTTCCGGGCGAGCCTGCGTGCCTGAGGCCCGCCCGGAGACCGGACCCCGGTCCGGGTCCGCACCCGGACCGGGAGCCGGTCCCGACCCTGGTCGCGGCCCTGATCCCCGCCCCGGTCCTCGGGTCGCCGAGGTGCCCCCCGCGCGCGTCGTCGCCGTCGTCGTCACGCACCGCCCCGACCCGTCCCTGGCCGGGGCGCTGCTCGAGGCCCTCGCCCCGCAGGTCGCCGAGGTGGTCGTGGTCGACAACGGCACGCCGGCCGCGACGCTCGACGCCCTGCGGCCGACGCTGGACCGGCTGGGCTGCGCGCTCGTCGAGCTCGGCGCCAACCGCGGCATCGCGGCGGCCCAGAACGTCGGGGTCGCCCACGCGCGTGACCGCGGCGCCACGCACGTCCTCCTCTCCGACCAGGACTCCCTGCCCGCGCCGGACATGGTCGCCCGCCTCCTGACCGGCCTGGCCCGCGCGCACGAGGACCCGCCCGGCGCGGGCCGACCTCCCGCCGCCGTGGGTCCGGTCACGACGGACGACCGCAACTCGGGCGCCGCGCTGCTGTTCGCCGACCGCACGTGGGGGCCCCGGCGCGCCGAGGTCCCCGACGTCGACGGCGCCCTGGTCGAGGCCACGTTCCTGATCGCCTCCGGCTGCCTGGTCACCACGGCCGCGCTGGAGACGGTCGGCCCGATGAACGAGTCGTGGTTCATCGACCACGTGGACCTCGAGTGGGGGCTGCGGGCCCGCCGGGCCGGGCTCGGCCTGTACGGGGTCGTGGGCGCGCGGCTCGACCACGCCCTGGGCGACCGGACCCAGCGGGTGCCGGGCCGCCGGCGCGCGGTCCACATCCACTCCCCGCGACGCAACTACTACCTGGCGCGCAACACGGTGCTGCTCGTCCGGTCCGGCCTCATGCCCGTGCGGTGGCGGGTGGGCTACGCCGCGTGGATCACGAAGTACTCCGCGTTCCACGTCCTCGCGGTGCCCCCGCGCGGTGCTCGGCTGCGGTACCTGGCCCGTGGGCTCCTCGACGGCCTGCGCGGGCGCACCGGCCCCCTCGCCGAGGGCTGAGGAGGCGCGGGCGGCTCACCCGACGCGGACGCGGTCCTGCCAGCCACGTTCCCGGGCGCCCTCGAGGACCTGCGCCCGGTCGGCCGGCCGGACCACGACGACCGCCTCGTCCCGCGCCTCCAGCACGGCCAGCGCGGCGTCGACCGTCGTCGGCCGGCCCATGAGCGCGAGCGTGGCCGCGTTCGACTCGGCGGTCCAGGTCCCGGTGAGGGCGTAGTACCACTGGGCCGCGGTGATGCCGTTGAGCCCGGACTCGGCGATGGCGGTCACGTAGAGCGGGTGGGTGTCGGCCGGGTCGTGGGCGGCCACCGCGGCGAGGAGGTCCGCGACCTCGGCCGGGCGCGTCCGCGAGGCGAGCGCCCAGTCCTGCTGCCGGGGCAGCGCGGGGGCGGGCTCGCCGACGCCGGCGTCCACGAGGTGCGGGACGGTGAGCCCGAAGACCTGGGTGACCGCGAGGGAGAGGCAGGCGGCGCCGAGCACGGCCGTGCGCGACCCCCGGGGTCGCGTGACGTACGGGGCGGCGACGGCGACGGCGGTCGTGAGCACCGCGGCGGCGAGCACGGCGAGGCCGATCTCGAACTTGAAGAAGTAGTACGAGACGTGGCCCGTGGCCGAGGCGAGCGAGAGCCCACCCGTCGCCCGGATCTGGCTCAGGG